>JAHFDE010000195.1 GCA_023249165.1 Candidatus Methylomirabilota bacterium
TCCTTCCCCTTCTCCGCCATCTTAGTCTACAGCCTCCCCGCACTGCTTGCAGACGCGAACCTTCCGTCCGTCGGCGAGGAAGCTGTGCCCGGTTCGGACCGGCCGGTCACACCGTGAGCACACGACCATCACATTGGAGACGTGCAGCGGCGCTTCCCTCTCGACGATCCCCCCGTGCGGGGTCTTCCCTCCCGGACGGGTGTGGCGCTTGATGATATTGATTTTCTCGACCACCACAGCGCTTCGCTTCCGGATGACCCTGAGGACCTTCCCCCGCTTCCCTCGTTCCTTTCCGGCGATGACCATGACCAGGTCATTCTTGTGGACCGAAAACGCCCTGCGGACCGCCATGTCGCCCCTTCCCCCTCACCCGAGACCCCTTCAGACGACCTCCGGGGCTAGGGAGATAATCTTCATAAACTGCTTTTCGCGAAGCTCCCGGGCAACAGGGCCAAAGATCCGGGTCCCCACCGGATTGTTCTGTTCGTTGATGAGGACCGCCGCATTCCGGTCGAACTTGATGTAGGAGCCGTCGGGACGCCGGAGTTCCTTGGCCGTCCGCACCACCACCGCCCGGACCACGTCCCCCTTCTTGACCGATCCCTCTGGGATGGCCTCCTTGACGTTCGCCACGATCACATCCCCGATCCGCCCATAGCGCTTTGCCGAACCGCCGAGGACTTTGATCACCGAGATCCGCTTGGCCCCGGAGTTATCCGCCACATCCAAGATGGTCCTGAGCCCGACCATGACCTTTCACCATTATCATAAGAAGACGACAGCGTGAAACCCAACCTGGAACACAGCGGGTCGCGCCACCGGCGAGCCGGCGAGGGAAGCAGCCACACCCTCAACGCCTCACACGGCCTTTTGAACGACCTCAAGGACCCGCCACCGCTTGTCTCGACTCAAGGGACGGGTCTCCATGACCTTGACCCGGTCCCCCATCCGGCATTTCTGCTCTTCGTCGTGGGCCTTGACCTTGGTCCGTCGGCGGACCAATTTATTATATTGCCGATGCCGGAAGAATCGCTCCACGGAGACCACGACGGTTTTCTGCATCCGGTCGCTGACCACGGTCCCCACAAACACCTTCCGCCGGCCGCGCCGTTCCATGTTAGCTCGCCTCCCTGCCGCCCGCACCTTGCCCTGCCCTCCGCTCCCGAAGGATGGTCTCGACCCGGGCGATGTCCCGGCGGAGCTCGCGAAGGCGGATAGGATTTTCCAGCTGCGCGACGGCCTTCCGCATTTTCAACCGGAAGAGATCCTCTCGCAGATCACCCCGCTTCTGCTGGAGCTCCTCAACGGTGAGTTCCCGAAGCTCCTTGGCCCTCATCGTCCCCCCGCCTCCTTCGACCGCATCACGAACTTGGTGGCGATGGACAGCTTATGCGCCGCGAGCCGCATGGCCTCCCGAGCCTCGGTCTCGGTGACCCCCTCCATCTCGTACAGGATCCGGCCCGGCTTCACCACCGCAACCCAGCCCTCCACCGCACCCTTGCCCTTTCCCATCCGCGTCTCGGCTGGCTTCTTGGTGACCGGTTTGTCGGGGAAGATGCGGATCCACACCTTTCCACCCCGCTTGACATACCGGGTGATGGACCGCCGCGCCGCCTCGATCTCACGATTGGTGACCCAGGCGGGCTCCAGAGCCTTGAGGCCGTACTCGCCAAAGAGCAGCGCCGTCCCCCCCTTGGCCACCCCGCGCATCCGCCCCCGCTGCTGTTTGCGGTATTTGGTCTTCTTGGGCATCAACATGGACGACCCCTACTCCGCCGCCGCAGCCTTTCTCCGCCGCCGCTCCCTCGCTGCGGGGACTGGCTCCGGGCGCTTATCCGCAAACGCTGCACCCGTCTCGGGCAGGACCTCGCCGTGAAAGATCCACGCCTTCACCCCGATCCTCCCGTATGTCGTTCGCGCCTCGGCCAGGCCGAAATCGATATCGGCCCGCAAGGTGTGCAGCGGCACCCGCCCTTCTCGATACCATTCGGTTCGAGCGATCTCGCCCCCCCCCAGCCGCCCCGAGACCATGACCTTGATTCCCTGGGCCCCCAACCGCAAGGACGACTGCACCGCCTTCTTCATGACCCGCCGGAAGGCAACCCGTCTCTCCAGTTGGGCCGCAATGTTCTCCGCCACCAACTGCGCGTCCGTTTCTGCCTTGCGGACCTCGGTGATGTCGAGTTGGACCTCCTTCCGGGTCATGGCCGCCAGCTCCTGGCGGAGCTTGTCGACCTCGGCGCCCTTCCTGCCGATGATGATCCCGGGCCGGGACGCATGCACGATGATCCGGAGCTGATTGGCCTTGCGCTCGAACTCAATGCGAGAGATACCGGCGTGGTAGAGCCGCTCCTTAAGGTACCGGCGGATCTTGAGATCCTCGTGGAGCTGATCGGCATACGATCGGGACGCGAACCAGCGCGACTTCCAGCTCTTGATGTATCCCAAACGAAACCCCGTGGGGTGCACCTTCTGACCCATTGCGATTCCCCTCGCTACGACGCCGGACGTTCTTCGAGGACGATGGTAATATGGCTCGTCCGTTTCCGGATCGGGGTGGCCCTGCCCATGGCCCTCGGGGTCCACCGCTTCCACCGGGGGCCCTCATTGACAAAGGCCGCCTTGACATACAGACGATCCACGTCCCTGACCCCGTCGTTATGCTGCGCATTGGCCATGGCCGACCGGAGCACCTTCCCGATCACCCGGGCCGCCCGCTTCGGCGTGAACCGGATGATGGTCACCGCCTCCTGCACATCCCGGCCCCGGATCAGATCGATGACCAACCGGGCCTTCCGGGGTGGCACCCTGACAAACCTGAGGATCGCCCGCGTCTCCATGGCCTCTCCCGCCCGCGGCTCCTTCGTTACTTGAGAGCGGTGGATTTTGCCGTGGGTCCGCTGTGCGCCCGGAACGTCCGGGTGGCGGCGAACTCACCCAGCTTGTGGCCTACCATATTCTCGGTCACGTAGATGGGAATGAACTTCTTCCCGTTATGCACCGCCAGCGTGTGTCCCACGAACTCCGGGGTGATGGTGGATCGCCGCGACCAGGTCTTGATGACCTTGCGATCGTGGCTCCGATTCATCTCTTCGATCTTCTGGTTCAACTTCGGATCGACGTACGGCCCCTTCTTCAGCGATCGCCCCATCTTTCAACCCCCGCTAGGAGGCTGGCAGGCTAGCATGCTGGAAAGCAGAAGTCCCGAGGTAATGTCAGGTCCTTCGCCTTCTAGCCTTCTAGCCTTCTAGCCTTCTAGCCTTCTAGCCTTCTAGCCGTTCATCGCTTGCGGCGGGTGACGATCTCGCGGTCAGACCGCTTTCCCTTCTTCCGCGTCTTGTACCCCTTGGTCGGCTTGCCCCAGGGAGTG
>JAHFDE010000061.1 GCA_023249165.1 Candidatus Methylomirabilota bacterium
CCCCACTCGTCGCCGAGGGTGAGCCGCAATCGGCCGCTCACGAGCCGGAGGGGGTCGAAGTCCAGGTTTCCGTAGGAGGAGCCGAGGCCCCCGAGGAGCCTATTGTGCAGTTCGTCGCCCAGGCGCCCCCCGAAATCGAGGCGCAGGCGGCGGCAGAGGCGTCCCCCGAGATTGAGACGCTGCTTACCCCGGAGCAAGAGGCCGAGCTCCGAGACGAGAAGTCGGCGACGCGGCGACAGTACGCCCGGTTCTTCGTGGGGGGAAAGGCCAAGGGCCGGGTCACGGCCATCTATGATGCAGTGGTCCTGAACCTCAGTATAGGGGGTTCGCTGATCGAACATGCCCATGTGGTCCGCCCGGGCACCCTCTCCTCCTTAGACCTCGACCTGTTCGGGAAGCGACTGCGGCTCAAGTGCCGCGTGGCCCGGTCGGTGGTCCACGGGTCACACGTGCTGCCCACTGGGGAGCGCGAACTGATTTACCGCACCGGACTAGAGTTTCTCGAGCTGTCTGAGGCGACGCGCCAGATGATCGGAAGGTATATCCAGTCGATGGTGAAAGAAGAGCGTGGCTAAGCTGCCACCTCGCCTGCGGCACAGCACGCCTCTCCGAAGCACCTTTCGCTCCCGACGCAGCACGAGGCCTCCTGCCAGTGAGGGGTTGGTGCGCGGCTTGCGTTGGAAACTCCTTGTCAACGCGACCCTTTAGCGCTACAAGGCGAATGAGGAGAGCTGGCGGAGGCGTGTGGGAATCGAACCCACCGGCCCGCTTTTGGCAGGCCCTCCGGTTTTGAAGACCGGGAGAGCCACCAGACCCATTCCGCCTCCACCTCCGGGGAATCAAGTGTAACAGTTGCGCGCTGCCGTGCGCAAGTCTCCCCGGACGGGGTGTCCAGGTGTGGAACGGCTCTTGCAATTTCTCCCCCGGGGAGAGGGCGCCAATGAGGGGTCTGTCCGAGGAACGACAGCCTCGCATCCTGGTGGTGGATGACCAGGAGGAGAATCTGGACCTCCTGGAGGCCTTTCTCACCGTCCACGACTACCAGGTCATCCGGGCGAGAGATGGTCGGGAGGCCCTGGCCCAGGTGGCCCAGGCGCCCCCTGACCTGATCCTCCTCGATACGCACATGCCGCCGCCGGACGGCTTTGAGGTCTGCCGACAACTCAAGCTGCGCGAGGAGACCCGCCTGATCCCGACCATCATCGTGACCACCGCCGGGGAACTGGAGAGCCGGGTCCGGGGAATCGAGGCCGGCGCCGACGATTTCCTGACGAAACCGGTCCACCGGGTGGAGCTGGATGCCCGGGTCCGCTCCCTCCTGAAGCTCAAGCAGTATACCGATGAGCTGGAAAACGTGGAGGCGGTTCTGGTCAGTCTGGCCCTGGCCGTTGAGGCGAAGGATCCTTCAACCCATGGGCACTGTGAACGGCTGTCCGATTACGCCGTCCAGCTCGGGCAGCAGCTCGCACTCCCCTCTGATCATCTCAGGGCCCTCCGTCGGGCCGGATATCTGCACGATCTCGGCAAGATCGCTGTTCCCGAGGCGATGCTCCTGAAGCCAGGTCCTCTGACGCCGGAAGAGGCGAAGATCGTGCGGCTGCATCCGGTGGTCGGCGAGCGGATCTGTCGACCCCTGCGATCGCTGCGGCTGGTCCTTCCGATCATTCGCCACCACCACGAGCGCTGGGATGGGAGCGGGTACCCGGACGGTCTCGCGGGCGAGTCCATCCCCCTCACCGCCAGAATCCTGCAGATTGTCGACGTGTTCGATGCGTTGGTCGTGGACCGTCCCTATCGGGCCAGCCTCTCGCGTGCCGACGCCGCGCAGGTGCTGCAGGAGGAAGCCAGGAAGGGATGGTACGATCCGGCCGTGGTGGCCGAATTCCTCGGGCTGCTCAACAGCGATGGGGGATTGTTACAGGCCGGGTCAGCGGCCATCGTGAGGTAGCAGGGCCTCCTCCGGCACGAGGGCCATCTCCGGAACCTGGTCGACGCTCCTGATAAACCGGAACTCGATCCCCTCTCGGACCTCCTCAGGAGTGTCTTCCAGGTCATTGGCGTTTCGCTCGGGGAGGACCATGGCCCTGAGGCCGGCCCGCTTGGCCGCGAGCACCTTTTCCTTGATTCCGCCCACCTGCAGGACCTGCCCCCGCAACGTGATCTCCCCCGTCATCCCCACCTCGCTCTGGACCGGCCGTCCCGTCACGAGGGAGAACAGCGCAGTATACATGGTAATCCCGGCGGACGGTCCGTCCTTGGGAATGGCTGCCGCGGGGACGTGGATGTGGATGTCCTGCTTCAGGAAGAAGTCCTCGGCTAGGTCGAGCTCCCGGGAACGGCTCCGGATGGCGCTCAGGGCCGCCTCCGCGGACTCCTTCATGACCTCACCCAGATGGCCGGTCAGGATCAGGTTCCCCTTTCCCGGCATCTTCGTGGCCTCCACGAAAATGATCTCACCCCCGGCGGGTGTCCAGGCGAGCCCGGTGGCCACGCCCGGTTGAGCGGTCCGCTCCGCCACCTCGGAGAAGAACTTGACCGGGCCGAGCAGGGGACGCAGAGCTTCCGCGGTGATGGTGACGGGATCGGTCCTCCCCTCTGACACCTGCTTCGCCACCGCGCGACAGAGGGTGGCAATCTCTCGCTCCAGGTTTCGGACCCCCGCTTCACGCGTGTATGAGCTGATGATCTCGCGGACGGCGTCGTCGGTGACCGTGAGCTGCGCCGCCGTGAGGCCGTGGGCCTCGAGCTGCTTCGGGATCAGATAGCGCCTGGCGATGTGGAGCTTCTCCGATTGCGTGTAGCCGGGCAGCTCAAGGACCTCCATCCGATCCCGCAGCGCCGCAGGGATCGGATCCAGGATGTTGGCGGTCGCGATGAACATCACCCGGGATAGGTCGAAGGGAAGTTCGAGGTAGTGGTCCGAAAAGGTCGTGTTCTGCTCCGGATCCAGCACCTCGAGCAGGGCGGATGAGGGATCTCCCCGGAAGTCGGCTCCGATCTTGTCCACTTCATCCAGCATGAAGACGGGGTTATTGCTTCCCGCCTTCCGGATACTCTGGATGATCCGGCCCGGCAGCGCCCCGACATAGGTCCGGCGGTGGCCGCGGATCTCGGCCTCGTCCCTGATCCCGCCGAGCGAGATGCGGATGAACTTCCGGCCCAACGCGGCCGCGATGGAGTGGCCGAGGGAGGTCTTGCCGACGCCGGGGGGGCCGACAAAGCAAAGGATGGGACCCTTCATGTCCTTCTTCAGCTTCCGAACCGCCAGATACTCGAGGATCCGTTTTTTCACCTTCTCCAGGTCGTAGTGATCCTGGTTCAGGATCTGCTCGGCGCCGGCGATGTCCAGGCGGTCGTCGGTCCCCTTGAGCCAGGGAAGATCGAGGAGCCACTCGAGGTAGGTCCGGACGACGCTGTACTCCGCCGCCGCGGGCGGCATCCGCGAGAATCGACCGAGCTCCCTGAGCGCCACCTCGCGGACCTCCTCGGGCAGAGGTGTCTCATTGATCCGGAGGCGCAGCTCTTCCGCTTCCTGAGTCCGCTCATCCCCCTCGCCCAGCTCCTGCTGGATTGCCTTGAGTTGCTCGCGCAGGTAGTACTCGCGCTGACTCTTGTCCATCCCCGCCTTGACCTGGTCCTGGATCTGGCGACTGAGCTCGAGGGACTCCAGGTGCCGCGTCAAGAGTTCGGTCACGCGCCTCAGGCGGGGCTTAATGTCCGTGAGCTCAAGGACCTCCTGCTTTTCCTCCACCGAGAGGTTCAGGTTCGAGGTGATCATATCGGCCAGCATCCCGCCCTCGTCGATGTTGAGCGCCACGATGGCGAGCTCGGCCGGCAGGTTGGGGGAGAGGTCCACCGCCTCCTGGAAGAGGCGGCGCAGATTGAGCACGAGCGCGTCGACCTCCTGGTCTCGTACCTCGTGATCGGGGAGCGGCACGACGGTGGCGCGGTAGTACGGTTCCGTCTGCGTCATCTGGCCGAGGCGGATCCGCTCGAGGCCCTGGACCATGATGCTGATCGTTCCGTCGGGCAGCTTGATCATCTTGGCGATGACCGCGGCGGTCCCCAGCAGGAATAGATCATCAGGGCGGGGATCCTGCGCCTCTTGCTCCTTGAGGGCCACGACCCCGATCATCCGGTTCCCCACCACCACCTCGTCGACGAGGCGAATGGATTTCTCTTGCCCGACCAGGATCGGAAGAATCACGTGCGGGAAAAGGACCGTTCCCCGGAGTGGCAGGAGTGGGAGGTCGCGTGGAATCGGGGCAGCGGCGTCGGGTGGTCGCCTCTGGGCTGCGTCCTGCGCTGTCATGGAGTGCCTCCCTGGGGTACTGATTACTCGGTGAGAATCGGCACTGACGTGACGCTGGGGTCCCCTCGCTTGGGGATGCTGATACGGAGGAACCCGTCCTGATAGACCGCCTCGATGGCGTCGCGGGAGGGGGTGAAGTCGAGGGAGACCCATCGCTCGAAGGGCCCCGATTCAATCTCCATCTGGTGGCATCGTTGTGCGTCGACCGGAGCAGCCACGCGCCGCGCCCCGGCAATCCGGAGGCGACGCCCGTCGAGGTGGATGTCGATGTCCTTCCGCTCGGCTCCGGCTATCTCCATCAACACGATGACAGCCGAACTCGTTTCGAAGACATCGATGGCCGGGGCAAAGCTCGAACCCCCGACGGAGGTGGGGCGGCCGCGCTGGAAGAGGGACTTCATCATGTCGATCATGGTGGAACGGAGCCGCTCGAACTCGCGCTCGATGTCCTCGCCAGGATTCCTCACCACGACCTCTCTCCCTGACCGCACCGAGACCCCCGCCCCCTCCGACGCGTGAGGTCCGCTGGATCCACCGGAAGCCCACATGTCTCCTTGTTGATACGATATCAAAAGGCAAGGGCGGGATCAACTGCCCTGAGATCCCTTGTGAGCGGGAGAGGCAGCGGGTACAATGGGCGCGCTTCGGGTGGGGGCGCTCGCCGCGGTGAATGCCTTCGGGGACGTCCGGGACCCCGCGACGGGGGCGATTCTCGCGGGGGCGCGCGACCCGGACACCGGAAAGCTGGCGGATACGGTTGCGCAGATGAAGCAGGGCCGTCTCCGCCGGGCCTTTTACGTCCAGAGCACGACCTTGGCCGTGATCGCGACGAATGCACGGCTCAACAAGGCCGAGGCGATCTTGGTCGCCCGCATGGGCCAGGGGGGACTGGCGCGAACCATTTCGCCTGTGCATACCACCTTTGACGGGGATGTCATCTTCACCTTGGCAACCGGGCGGGTGGAAGGGGATGTTAACCTGGTGGGGCAGGTCGGGGCTGAAATGGTGGTGGACGCTGTCCTGCGCGCCGTCAAGACCGCAACGAGCCTGGGAGGCCTTCCCGCCTACAGGGACTTACACCCGTGATCGTTCCTAACCCTTCTGTCCCTCGGCCTTGTCCTCGGGCGCCTTGCTCTCCTTGGGGGTCACATCGATGGCATCTTTCCCCGACGTGGCATCCTTGAAGCCTCGGATCGCCTTCCCGAGGCCGCTGCCGATCTCGGGCAGGCGACTGGCCCCGAAGACGATCAAGACGATGAACAGGATCACCAGAAGCTCTGGAATCCCTAATCCAAACATCACTCCTCCTGCCGTCAGGCTGCGGAAAAACCCTTCACCCGAACCCGTTCTCACTAAGCATCGTATATCTTCGACCCATCTGTCAACCGGAAACTCGTGCCGTTCCAACTATTTTCCCCGAACGCTCGCCGCTCACTGAACCGAGGGAGCAGGCCGACCTGCGAGGCTCGGACTAGGACAAATACTTTGGAACGGCACTAGGCACTGGACTCCATCGGCGGTGCTACCGGCCGTAGAGGACGCGGTCGTCGCCGGCGCGGCGGGTGACCTTGATCTGATCGAAGTGCTCCAGGTACGGGATGGCGTGCTTGCGGGTGATGCCGAACAGATCCTTAAAGGTGGGGACCGAGATGGAGGCGTGGCGCTCGAGATGCTCCACGAGCCGGGCCTTCGCCTGCTCGTACGCCTCCCGATGCATATACAGGTCGTCCGTGATCTTGATCAGGGTGCCCTGCTCGACCAGACGGAAGAAGACCGCCTGCGCGGCTCTGCGATCGGCACCCGCCTCCTTGAACGCCGCGTCGACGGTGGGTGGCTGCAGCCCAGCGGTGCGGTAAAGGGTTTCGAGGCGTTCGGTGAGCGCCGCCTCTGCCGTCGAAAGTTGGGGCCGGTGCGCCGTGAGGCGGACCCTGTCGCGGTCCTGGGCCACCTCTTTAGCCACCGTGAGGTCGTTCAGGAGCTGGGCGAACAGAGCCAGGCCAACCCCTCTCGCGAGGCGACTGCGGAGCTCCTCCTTGGAAATCCCCTCCCGCAGCGGGTTCTGCGCATGAAACTGCCTGAGCAGGCTCAGGATGGTGCCGCAGAAATCCTCATAGATCTCCCGATGGAGGTAAGCCTCTCCGTCCCGCCCCGGAAGCCGGATGATTTTTCCGGCTGTCAGTAGCTCTCGAAGCTCACCCTGCAGGGTCTCGGGGTCCAGGCCGGCCAGGGATTGTAGGCTCAAGGGAGAGAGGGGGGAGGTGTTGCTCTTCAAGATTTGCAGGAGACGGTCTCGCGATGAGCCCCGCTCCAGGATCTTGAGGTGGGCGACGACCTCCGGGCGCCTGCGTCGCTTGAGGGATGGAGAGGGATCGAGGATGACCCCACCCCCGATGGTGGTGGCAGGGGAGTAGCTCCGAAGGACGTAGCGATCGTGGGGCGTGGCCGCCGTGGGCCGCTCGAGACGGAGATGAACGTACGCCTCCTCCCCCGGGTTGAGCTTCTCGCGATCGAGCAGGATGGCCCGGGCCAGGATCTCGGCCGTCCCCAGATGAAAGCGGACGCGAGCGCGGTTCGCCAGGGGCTTCGGGGCGTCCGGCAAGAGGGCAAGGGTCGCCTCAAGGGATGTGCTCACCCGGAGGGTACCCTGGAGACAGAGGAGGTCTCCCCGCTCGATCTGGTCGGTCTCGAGCCCAGGGAGGTTGACCGCCGTTCGCTGCCCGGCCAGGACCTTCTCTACACTCTCATTATGGACCTGGAGGCGCCGGACCCGAGAAGACAGGTCCTTCGGAAGGATCGTCACCTCGTCGCCGATGGCAAGGGAGCCTGTCCAGAGGGTCCCGGTCACTATGGTGCCGAAGCCACGGATGGTAAAGACGCGGTCAATGGGAAGGCGGACGATTCCATCCCCTCGCCTCGGCTGGATCTCGGCGGCATGGCCAGCGAGCGCATCGCGGAGTTCACGGAGCCCCTCGCCGGTGAGGGAAGAGACGGGGAGGATCGACGCCTCGTCAAGGCAGGTTCCGGTGAGGAACGTCCGGATCTCCTCCTGAACGAGATCGAGCCACTCCGGTTCCACCAGGTCCTTCTTCGTGAGGGCGACGAGCCCTCGACGGATGCCCAGGAGCTGGCAGATGTGGAGGTGCTCCCGGGTCTGGGGCATCACCCCCTCGTCGGCCGCGATGACCAGAATGACCAGATCGATGCCTCCCACGCCGGCCAGCATCGTCTTGACGAACCGTTCGTGGCCAGGCACATCGACGACGCCCAGGGTGATCCCCCCCTCGAGGCGGAGAAAGGCGAAGCCCAGCTCAATGGAGATGCCCCGCTCTTTCTCCTCTTTGAGTCGGTCAGTATCGATACCGGTGAGGGCCTTGACCAGGGCGGTCTTGCCGTGGTCGATATGGCCAGCGGTCCCGACGATGACGTGCTTCATGGGAGGGTCTCATGCATGGGGGAGGGCTCCATCGGTTCACGGACCTGCCCCGTGATCAAAGTATCATAGCACACCATCGAGTGGATCAGGGCGGCACCGACTACCGGGTAGGGGTGGGCTCGGCAACGGGGGTGTGGAGGATCCGCTCCGGGTGGGAGTAGAGATTGAAGCCGTCCCCCCGGGCGTAGCCGATCAGGGTGATCCCCAGCTGCTTTGCCCCTTCGATCGCTAGCGAGGTAGGCGAGGTCCGCGAGATGATGAAGGGGGTCCCCATGTGGGCGCCTTTGCGCAGCATCTCGGAAGAGATGCGCCCGGTGCTCAAGAGGATTCGCCCGCGGGTCGGGATCTCTTTCAGGAGCGCCTCGCCCATGATCTTGTCCAGGGCGTTGTGGCGCCCCACATCCTCGGCCGCGATGAGCAGCTTCTCGCCGTCGCTCAGGGCCGCTCCGTGGACCCCTCGGGTGGCCATGTACAGGGTACAGGCCTCAAAGAGCTGGCGCATAAGAGGATAGACCTGCTCCGGCTTGAGCACCTCCTCAGACAGGATGGGGGGGTATGGCTGGAGCGCCAGCGAAAAGGTGATCCCTCCGCTGCACCCCGAGGTGAAGACACGCCGGGTCGGGGGGGTGAAAGGCCTGGCGAGGGTGACCTCGGCCAGGCCCATCTCTTCGTGGATCTCGAGGGAGGTGATATCGGCAAGATCCCGGATGATCCCTTCGAAGGAGAGAAACCCCACCACGAGGTAATCCAGCTTGACCGGGGTGCTCATCATCGTGGCCAGCTCTTGGCCGTTCACGAGGATGGTCAGGGGCCGTTCCGTGACGACCCCCTTGTCGAGCGCCTCAAAGACGCCCCGGCGGTACTGATACGTGCGCGGCATGGCGTCACTCCGGTCCGAATCTTATTTTTTGGCCCCTGGGCCCCCCTCCGCCCCGATTCCATAGACAGCGGCCCATGGCGGGAAGGGAAGCGGCTGCTTGACCATATCTCCTCCTGTGACGATCAGGAACCTGAGGACCAGGCCTCCGATGAGGGCGAGGCTGAAGTACGCACCGGCCAGGGCCGGGATCGGCTTGCGGGCTTGCGCGAAGATCCCGACGAGTCCCAGGATGAGGGGGATGGCGAGGCCGGGGACCACGAAGCCCCACCAGAACCAGGGTGCTAGGTCGCCCTTGGTGAGGATATGGTAAATGTAGGGTCCTCCCTTTTCGGGCGATCCTTTCGCGAGATGCGTCAGGAAAGAGTAGAGTTCATATGCCTCGAACAGGATCGCACCCGCCAGGACCACGGTTGTCCAGCGCAGCACATTGCTCAGCTCCTGACTCGGCAGAGAGACCCCCACCCATGGCCAGCGCAGAGACATATACCGGGCGACCAAAAGCCCGAGCCCGGCGCAGGCGATCCCGGTCGTCACCCCCGAGTTCAGGAACATGACCGGCAGGTACTTGTGCGACCACAGGGGGGTGAAACCGTGGATGGTCCCGAATCCGGAAAGGAGCCATCCCGTATACATCGCCAGCAAAGGGGCCATGATCAAGCCCAAAAGTGCCAGGACGGTCCTGGGTCCCTTCCCCGCTCGGAAGTACCACAGGGCGCCGTATGCGATGGCGATCAGCGAGACGCTCCCCAGGATCCAGCCCCCCCACGTCATCCAGGAGCTGTAATTGGTAAAGAAGAAGGGGAAGAGAATTCCCCGCTCTGGTTTTCCCAGGTGCGCCGAGATGAAGAAGCCCCCCAGACCGGCACAGGGGATCGCCAGGTAGACGGCCACCCGGGCGAGGGGGTCAAAGCGAGGGAACTTCCAGCCGGCGATCTCTGCGAGGGCGGCCACGATCAACAGCCCGGCCGTGAGACCCCCGAAGAAGAGATAGAGAGGGACGTGCGGCGTCGCGGACCACTTGTGGCTTGCGAGGATGATCGGTTCAAACTGCATCGTTGGTGGCATGGCAATCCCTCCGAAAGGGAAATCCCCACCGGCACCCGTCCGCGCCGGTGGGGATCCCGGTCACTGCCATAGAGAACGAGCCTAAAACCGCCCTGGTGGATAGGCGGTCTCCCATCCCCAGGCGCTACCACCCGGGCCGCGGGCGGCCATTCGGGCGCGCACCACCTTGGCCACCTCTTCCGCATCCCCCGCGACCAGTGCCTTGGTGGAGCAGATTGAGGCGCACATGGGGAGCTTCCCCTCTGCGATCCGGTTGGACCCGTAGAACTTGCGCTCCTTCTCCGAGAAGGGCTCCTCGGGCCCGCCGGCGCAGTAGGTGCACTTGTCCATGACGCCCCGCGCCCCGAAAGCATGACCCTTGGGGAACTGCGGGGCCCCGAACGGACACGCATACAGGCAATACCCGCACCCGATGCAGGTCTCCTTGTTGACGTGGACGATCCCATCCGGTCGATGGTAGAGGGCATCCACCGGACAGACGGCCACGCACGGTGCCTTGGAGCAGTGCATGCAGGGGACGGCGATGTTGGTCTCCCCCGGCTGCCCCTCGTTCACCGTGACCACCCGGATGCGAGCAATGCCCTGCGGGACGTTATTCTCGTTCTTGCACGCGACCTCGCAGCCGCCGCATTCGATGCAGCGCTTGGCGTCGATGTAGAACTTCATCCGCGCGGTCGTTAAGGCCATAGCTCACACCCCCCTTCAGGCCTTCTTGATCCGGCAGAGGCCCGTCTTGGTTTCCTGCATCTGGGTGACGATGTCGTACCCATAGTTGGTGACCGTATTGGCGGATTCGCCAAGGCCGTAGGGCACCGTCCCCTCGGGGAACTTTTGCTCGAGCGACTTCCCCTCGAGGAACCCGCCCCAGTGGAAGGGCAGGAAGACGGTGTCGGGGCCCACCCGGCGGGTCACCTTGGCCTTGACCTTGACCATGCTGGGCTTAGCGTCAAGATCGGGTGGCGACTCGATGATCATCCAGCCGCCGTTCTTGATCCCATAGTCGTTGGCGAGCTTGGGGTGGATCTCGCAATACATGTCGTTCAGCTCCACGAGCCACCAGGACGCCCGCTCCGAGGCGCCACCCCCCTCGAACTCCACCTGCCGGCCGGTCGTCAGGATGATCGGATACTCCTTCACCCAGTCCGGCTTCTGCAGGCTCTTGAAGAGGGTGGGCACGCGCCAGTGGTTCTTCACGTCGTCGTATGTCGGGTACTTGGCGATCAGGTCGGGCCGCGGGCTGTGGATCGGCTCGCGGTGGATCGGAATCGGGTCCGGGATATTCCAGGCCTTGATCCGGGCACGGCCGTTGCCCCACGGGGCTAACCCCTCCGCCAGGGCCTCCTCGATCGGCTGACCGGTCAGGTCAGTGCCGTAAGCCTTGCCCGGGCCGTAGTCCGGGTTCGGGGCCTTGCTTCCCCTGATATCGACGGCCGCGTAGAGCGATTTTTCATCAGGTGCCTTGGGGCCCCAGCGCAGCCGGAAGGGGAGGCCGCCGTTGGCCACCGACTTGCTGATGTCATACAGGATCGGCGTGCCGGGGTGCTT
>JAHFDE010000062.1 GCA_023249165.1 Candidatus Methylomirabilota bacterium
CCCAGTCGACCACGTGAGTCACTTCGCCCCACTCGTCGAACAGGATGATCGTGCTAGAGGCAGCATCGGTCGAAGCCGCCGCGCCCCGAGCGATCTTCTGCAGCGTCTCGTCCAGGTCCAGGGACCCGCTGACCTGCGTGGCGGCCTCGTACAGCTCCGCCACCGTCGACGCGTACCGCTGGATCTGCTGGTAGGCCCGGGCGTTGGCAACGGCGATGGCCGCCTGGCTGCCCAGGGCACTCATCAACGCCCGCTCATCCGGGCTGAAGAGGCGCCGCTGGCGCGTGAAGATGGCGAGGACCCCCAGGACACGACCCTCGCTCAACAGGGGAATGGCGGCGAAGGAGATGATGGCCGCCTGGTCCAAGAAGCGCCTGCTCGGCCAACGCGATTCCTGCCTCACATCGGCGATGTACTGGGGCTCTCCCCGCTCGATGACCCTCCCAACGACTCCACTGGTGTACGGGATTCGGTCCCCCATCAATTCGGCAAACTCCTGCAGGCCGTGACTGGCCTCCACCTTGAACTCGCGTGCCTCCTCGTCTGCCACCAACAGCCAGACACCGGAAACCTCGAGAAACTCCGCCGCCGCCTTCACCGCGAAGTCGTAGACCTCCTGGAGGTCCAGAGAGGCGGTCATCAGCTTCGTCAGATGGATGAGGGCTTGCAGTTTATTGGCCCGCTCCTGGATCTCCTGAAAGAGGGTGCTCTTCTCAATGGTGAGGGCCGCCTGGTTCGCCAAGGTTTGGCAGAACTCGATCTCGTCGCGCGTGAAGGACCGCGCCGGCCCCCGACTCGTCAAGCTGACCACCCCGATGCTCTGATTCTGCCTGAGGAGTGGGACCACCAACATCGAGCGGATCGGGACAGAGAGGAGGAGATCACGGATATCGGAAAGCACAGGTTCCGCGGCCACATCGGGGACGACGAGAGGCTGCCGCGTCTCGAGGACCCGACGGATCTCCGGGTACCGGTCCAAGGACAAGTGGATCCCTTGAACCCAGGGATTCTCTTTCGACTGGTCATACCCGGCGATCAGATCGGCTGTCATCTCTCCCGGTGCCGCGAGGGTGATGGCGCACCGGTCCACCTGCATCGTCTCAAGGAACCGCTTGATGATGCCCCACATGCCCTGATCTCTCACCGCGGCAGTGACCACCGTGGTCCTCATCGGGGAAAGGGTTTGAGTTTGGGTCTGGCTCAGCTGCCGCCTCAGGCTGGTATAGAGCGCGGCGTTGGTCAATGCCCTGGTGAGATGGTGGCCCACGGCGGTGAAGAGTCGCACCGCGGCCTCGTCGAACCGGGTGGGGAGGCGACTGAAGACCCCCAAGACTCCCGCGATCCGCACGGTGCCCGGGAGAGGAATGATCAGAAAGGAGCCGGCCCCCTCAGGGATGGGTATCGCGGTGAGCTCGGGGGCGTGCGAGACATCGGGGTAGCAGCGGGGGACACCCTCCTGGAGGACCTCCGCCTCGACAGCGGTCGGCGTCGCACCCCGGCCGGCGGCTGCCTCATCGCCGACGATCTTCATCCCCCCTTCCTCTAGATCTTTCAGGAGGACATAGGCGGAGCGCACTTCCTCCAACTCTGCGATCTTCTCCAGGGCCGACCGGAGCACCTCCTCCTGGTTCAACGACCGCCCGACAGCCTCGGCAACGGCGTTCAAGAGGCTCAGCTCCCGGATACTGGGGCCGTCCGCACGTTTCCCCTTCTCTTGCGAGACGTCCAGGGGTCTTCTGGATTTCCCGTGCTGCTCCATACCCCTCAGGGACTCACTCCATAGATGAATTGGTGTTCCTGATCCGCCTGGTCGAGGGCCTGCCGCATCTGTCGATCGGACTCCCTCGGCATATTCCTCATCCCCACGTCATCGAGCCCTAGGGGGAAAGCGAGGCAGGCCTCGTTTGGCGGTTTGCAAAGACCATGCCCAGATACCAACGGACGGTTGTTTCCCTCGTTCTGCGTATCGCCCCTCTGGCAAAGTCTTAGCGGGGAAAAAGCTCCTCTGCCCGGAGAATCTTGACCCCGGGTGGCGGGACAAAAGAGAAGAGATCAGCCGGGAGGTCGCTCTTCACCTCGAGATGAGAGAAGCGCATGACCGTCCGATTATTATAGGGATCCTGGATGGTCAGGGACCGGATGTACAGGGTGGCCTCATCGACCTCCATCTCCATCTGGCTGAGGTGCGGATCGGGACGGCGCGGGATCAGAACCAGACGGTAGGAATCCCCATGAAGACTGACCTGGCGCAGCACGAACTGGTCGGTCAATCGCCCTGCCCCCACCAGGAAGTCAAAGGGGATGGAGCTCACCGCTGTTTTCAGATCCTGAACAATGACCTGCCGATCCGTGGGGGTGTAGGCCCACAGGGTGCTCCCGTTGGTCACCAGCAAGCGCTGCTCGGGCCGTTCGTATTCCCAACGCATCATCCCGGGACGTTTGAGGTAGAAGGCCCCCCGGGCCTCCTCCACCTGTCCCATCGCCAACTCGACCCGTTGCGAAAACTGGCCCTTCAGCGCCCTGGTCCCATCATAAAAACCCTGAATCCGCTCGACCACCCCCTGCCCCTGAGGGGTCAATCCAACGGCCAGGAGACTCAAGGCCAGAAACCATCGACCACGCTTCACGACGCTCACCACCGGCAGGGGTCACCGTCTTCACACCCCGGACGCCCAAGGCCTGAGGACCACCCGGTGTCCTCTCGCATCGGGATGGCTGACGATCCCATCGCGTTCCATGCGGTCAATCATGCGGCCCGCCCTGTTAAAACCGATCCGGAGTCGCCTCTGAAGCAGCGAGATCGACGGCTGTCCTGTCTGCCGCACAATCCGTTCGGCCTCGCGATAGAGGGTTTCCTCTTCATCAGCAATCTCCCCTCCCTCGCTCTGCGTGTCCTCAGCGACCTGGAGCGCCCACGGAAAGGGCTCGAAGGCATTCGTCACCTTCAACGATTCGACCACGCGGGCGATCTCCTGATCCGACACGTAGCACCCGTGAATCCGGGTCGGCTTCGAGCTCACCGGAGGCAGGAAGAGCATGTCACCGCCGCCCAGCAACTGCTCCGCGCCGTTCGTGTCCAGGATCGTGCGCGAATCGACCTTCGAGGAGACCTGAAAGGAAATCCTGGCGGGGAAATTGGCCTTGATGACGCCCGTGATCACGTCCACGGACGGCCGCTGGGTCGCCACCACGAGATGGATCCCCACCGCCCGCGCCATCTGGGCCAACCGGGCGATACTATTTTCCACCAACGACGATTCCGAGAAGATCAGATCCGCGAGCTCATCGATGACCACCACCAGATGCGCGAGGCGCGGCCTCTCCACAGACCGCGCCGTGTTGTAGGCCTCGAGCGAGCGCGCGCCGACCTCCGCGAAGAGCTTGTACCGCCCCTCCATATGCTTCACGACCATCTGCAGACATTTGGCGGCCTGCCGGGCGTCCGTGATGACCTGCCACGCCTTGTCCCCTCCGTTCGTCTCGGCGACTAACGGATCGTCGACCAGATGGGGAATATTGTTGTAGACGGAGAGTTCGACCCGTTTGGGATCGATGAGCAGCAGCCGCACCGCCTCCGGCGCGGAACGGTAGAGGAAACCGAGAACGATGCTGTGGATACAGACACTCTTGCCGCTGCCGGTGGCTCCCGCAATCAGCAGATGCGGCATCTGCTGGAGATCCGCCACATAGGGATCGCCAGCGGTGTCTTTGCCCAGCGCGATCGGCAGGGGGGACCGACATTTTTCAAACGCCTCGGAGGCGAGGACATCCCTAAGGGGGACGACCGCGCGATTCTTGTTGGGAATCTCCACCCCGACCGCAGCCTTGCCGGGGACCGGAGCGACGATGCGAACGCTCAAGGCCTTGAGGCTGAGCGCCAGGTCATCCGCCAAACTCACGATCCGGTTGACCTTGATCCCGGGCGCGGGTTCAATCTCGTAGCGGGTGATCACCGGTCCCGATTGGGTCTCGCTCACCCGCCCTTCAACCCCAAAATCGTGCAGGGTCTTCTCGAGGATTTTCTTGTTCTCCTCCCGCTCGTGATCCAAGGGTCGGGAAGAGGGCGGGCCTGAGGCGTCGAGCAGGGAGAGGGGGGGCAGCTCGTGTTCCCCCGGCTCCCGAGCGACCCGCCGCGTCGTCCCCAGTGCGTCGCCAGCAGCGTCTTGGGGGGTCTCCGGCGGGGCACTCCGGGGCGGGCGCTCGCGGCGTGGTCTTTCACGCCGGCCGACCTGGCCCTCCGGCAAGGGTGCTGCCGGGATCGCTCTCCGGGCAGACTGGAAAAGCCCGGCGAGGCCCGAACCCAGCCACGCCACGATCTCCCGGAGAGAGCGGATGAGCCCGACAAAGGAGCCCTGCGAGATCAGGATCACACAAAGGAGTATCCCGGTCAGGGTCGCCAGGTACAGACCGAAGGGACCCAGGGCGGGACGGAGCACGTGGAAGAGGAGCGCGCCCAGGAACCCCCCGGGCTGCCCCCCCTGAAACGAGGTGACGATTCCCTGGTGCTGGAGCAGGCTGAACAGGAGGCAGGTGGAGATGAGGAGACAGAAGAAGCCGACGACCTCGACGGCCCGCGGCTCCCGGCTCCCTCCAACGATGAGGGCAAAGCCAAGCCAGAAGAGGGCCGGCGGGAACAGGAACGCGGCAACCCCCACGATCCCCAGGAGATCTCCGGCCACGTGGGCCCCCACCAAACCCCCAAAGTTGCGCGGGGCCTCCTCGCGGGAGACATAGTGGAAAAAGGAGGGATCGTGCGGGCTGAA
Organism: Candidatus Methylomirabilota bacterium; assembly: GCA_023249165.1. GTDB lineage: Bacteria > Methylomirabilota > Methylomirabilia > Methylomirabilales > CSP1-5 > CSP1-5. Next base: position 4,764 of record JAHFDE010000062.1, read on the forward strand.
GGAGACCAGGCTGACCAACAACAGGAGGGCAGAGGCCGTCACGAGAAGGCCTGTGACCTCTCTCGCCTTTGGATGGCGAAAGATCGTGGACAAGACCGCGGCGAGCTTCATAACCCCTCGTGCACGGTTCACCCGTGACCGTCTCCCCACACAGTCATGGCTACAAGCCTAGCACAACTGCGCGGGCCGCTCCAAGAACGGCCCATTAGGCACCGGGATTCCCCTCCATCTCGACGATGACCGGCAGGATCATGGGTCGGCGATCAAAGGCCTTCTGAATGAACCTTCGCAGTGCCACCTTCACGTTCTCCTTCAGCAGGGCCAGATCCCCCCGTTCCTCCTCCGAAGCCCCTGTCAGCACCTCGGTCACCACCCGTCTGGCCGCATCAAAGAGGGCGTCCTGATCCTGGAGATGTACGAACCCTCGAGCAATGATCTCCGGACCGGCCACCACGGCCCTCGTCTCCCGATGCAGCCCCACCACCACCACCACCATCCCATCCCTCGCCAGATGCTGTCGCTCCCGGAGAACGGCATCTCCCACATCCCCGACGCCCTTCCCATCCACAAAGACTCGACCCCCGGCAACCTTGCCAACGATCCCCCCCTTGTCGGGAGTAAACTCGAGGATATCCCCGTTCTCGGCCAGATAGATGTGCTCCGGATCAATTCCGACTGCCGCGGCGAGGCGCGCATGGTGATGGCGATGCCGGTACTCGCCGTGGATCGGGACGAAGAACTTTGGGCGGGTGAGGTTCAGCATCAACTTGAGTTCCTCCTGACACGGGTGACCCGACACGTGAACGGGGGCGAGCTCCTCCGTGACCACCTCTGCCCCCCGCCTGAGGAGCTGGTTGATGGTCCGCGCGATCGATCGCTCGTTTCCTGGGATGACCCTGGCGGAGAAGACCACCGTGTCTCCGGGGGTGATTTCAATCTGTTTGTGCTCCCCCGCTGCGATCCGTGCAATGGCGGAGAGGGGCTCGCCCTGGGACCCGGTCGCGATGATCACCGTCTCGGCCGGGGACAGGTGTCTCAGCTCGTCGAGCCGCACCAGGACGCCGGGTGGGATTCTCAGGTACCCCATATCGGCCCCAATTCGGGTGTTGGCGATCATGCTCTTGCCGTGGACGGCCACCTTTCTCCCCATCCCGGCGGCAACGTCCAGGACCTGTTGGATGCGATGGATGTGGCTGGCAAAGCACGCGACGACGATCCGCCGCCTCGCCGCTCGAAAGATCTCCTCGAGGGCCTGCCCCACCGTCCGCTCCGAGGGCGTGAAGCCAGGCCGTAGGGCATTGGTCGAATCGGAGAGGAGAACCAACACCCCACGGTCTCCCAGTTCGGCGAATTTGTGATAGTCGGTGAGCTTCCCGTCCACCGGGGTGGGATCAAACTTGAAATCCCCGGCGTGGATGATGAGGCCTGCTGGCGTCTCCAGCGCCACCCCCACCCCGTCGGGGATGCTGTGGCAGACCCGCATGCACTCCGCCTGCAGGCCTCCCAAGCGGAAGGGCTCCCGGGGCGCGACCTCCCGCAGGTCGGCATCGAGACTCTGCTCTCGGATCTTCTCGGCCGCCAGGGCGAGGGAAAGGCGGGTCCCGTAGACGGGGATGGGGAGCTCCTTGAGTAGGAAGGGGAGCGATCCGGTGTGGTCCTCGTGGCCGTGGGTGAGGATGAGTCCACGAACCTTCTCGCGGTGCTCCAGCAGGTAGCTGAAGTCCGGGATCACCAGATCAATCCCCAGCATCTCCTCCTCGGGGAACATCAGCCCGGCGTCGATGACGATCATATCGTCCGTCGTCTCGACCACAAACATGTTCATCCCGATCTCCCCGAGGCCACCGAGGGGGATGATCCGCACCCATTCGTTTTCCGGCAAACCGGACACCCTCCAATTCGTGGAACAGCGGTCGACAATCGGCTATCCCAGCTAGCAAGCTAGGAAGCGGGCATGCTAGAACGCTCAAATGCCCATACGTACTCCAGCATCCTAGCTTCCAAGCGTGCTAGCGTTCTAGCCTTCGTGGCTGCTGACTGCCACCTCTTAGTGGACCGTCATGGCCGGGGTCGGCCGTTTCGCCGCGGCGATCCCGACCTGGCCTTTCTCCTTGACCGGCCTGACCAGGGCCGCCGCGAGGACCTGATCCATGTGCTCCACAAAGACAAAGTGCATCCCGCGGCGGATCGTCTTGGGCAGCTCCTTGACATCTTTGTCGTTCTTCTGCGGGAGGAGCACGGTGGTGATACCGCCCCGGCGGGCAGCCAGAACCTTCTCCTTGACCCCGCCGACCGGCAAGACCTTCCCCCGCAATGTCACCTCGCCCGTCATGGCCACGGTCCTCTTGACCGGAACCCGGGTCAGGGCAGAGACCAGCGCGGTCGCCATGGTGATCCCGGCCGAGGGTCCGTCCTTCGGGATGGCCCCCGCAGGCACATGGATATGGATATCCACCTTGGAGAACAGGTCCTCCTTGACCCTGAGCTCCGGGGCGCGAGCCCTGGCGTAGCTCAAGGCCGCCTGGGCCGACTCCTTCATCACCTCACCCAGATGCCCCGTCAGCAAGAGCTGGCCCTTTCCCTTCATCACCGTCGCCTCGACGTACATGATGTCCCCGCCGGCCTGGGTCCAGGCGAGGCCCGTCGCGACACCCACCTCATCCTGTTCCTGCTCGGGCTCGGGGAGATAGCGGGGGGCCCTCAGGAATCGATGGAGATTCTGGGCGGTCACCCGGAAGGGTTCCGTCCTCCCCGCAGCCACCTCTTTGGCCACCTTCCGACAGACGGTGGCGATCTCCCGCTCCAGATTCCTGAGTCCCGCCTCCCGCGTGTAGCCCCGGATGATCTTGAGCACGCCTTCGTCCGTGAGCTGCAGGTGTCCCTCGGTGATCCCGTGCTCCTTGAGCTGCCGCGGAATCAGATAGCGTCGGGCGATGTGGAGCTTCTCCTCCTCCGTGTACCCCGAGATCTCGATGGTCTCCATGCGATCCTTCAGGGCGGGAAGGATCGGGTCAGCCATGTTGGCCGTCGTGATGAACATGACCTTCGAGAGGTCGAAGGCCACCCCCAGGTAATGGTCGGTGAAGGCCACATTCTGTTCCGGATCCAGCACCTCGAGGAGGGCCGCCGAAGGATCGCCCCGGAAGTCCGCCCCGACCTTATCGACCTCATCCATCATGAAGACGGGGTTGTTGGTCCCGGCGGTCTTGATCCCCTGAATGATCTTGCCGGGGAGGGCCCCAATGTATGTCCGCCGGTGGCCCCGGATCTCCGCCTCATCCCGAACCCCGCCGAGCGAGATCCGGACGAACTTCCGGCCGAGCGCCCGGGCGATGGAGCGCCCCAGAGAGGTCTTGCCGACCCCCGGCGGTCCCACGAAGCAGAGGATGGGACCCTTCATCTTGTTTTTTTTGAGCTTGCGGACCGCCAAGTACTCCAGGATCCGTTCCTTGACCTTCTCCAGGTTGTAGTGGTCCTCGTCCAGGATCTTCCGCGCCCGCTCGATATCGATCTTGTCCCGCGTCTGCTTGCTCCAGGGCAGCTCGATGAGCCACTCGAGGTACGTCCGAACCACCGACGCCTCCGCGGCATCCGGATGCATGCGCGCGAGGCGATTCAGTTGCGTCTTGGCCTCTGCGGCGACCTGGGAGGGCATCTTGGCCTTCTCGATCTTCGCCGAGAACTCGTCGATCTCTTGCTGCCGCTCGTCGGTTTCCCCCAACTCCTTCTGAATGGCCCGGAGCTGCTCCCGGAGGTAGTACTCCCGCTGCGTCTTATCTATCTCCTCCTTGGCCTGGCTCTGGATGCGCTGTTGCACCTCCAGGAGTTCGATCTCGTTCCGGAGGAAGTCGCTGATCCGCCGCAGGCGCTCCTCCGGACTGGTGATCTCGAGAATCTCCACCGCCTGTTCCACCTTGAGGTCCAGATGCGAGGCGACCAGGTCGGCGAGCCGTCCGGGGTGGTCCAGGTTATTAATAATCACCAGGATGTCGGGGGATATCTGCTTGCCCACAGAGGCGCTCCGCGAGACCTGCTCCTTGACGGTGCGGATCAGCGCCTCGAGTTCCACCCCCATCGTCGGCACCTCATCATCGAGGATCTCCGCAATCCGGGCCTCAAAGTACGGCTCCTTCCGAAGGAACTCCAGGATCCTGGTCCGGGCAAGCCCCTGGACCAGGATCTTCACCCGACCATCGGGCATCTTGAGGACCCGCATGATCATGGTGACCGTGCCGATCGGATAGATCTCCTGGGCATTGGGATCCTCCACCTCGGCATCCTTCTGGGCCACCAGGAGGATGAGACGATCCCGACTCAGGGCCTCCTCGACCGCCCGAATGGACTTCTCCCGCCCCACGTAGAGGGGGAGGATCATAAATGGATACACCACCATGTCCCGCACCGGAAGCACGGGGACCGTCTCGGGCATCTTCCGCTCCGACCCCACCAGCCCCTGCCCCTCGGTTGCTATGTCCGCCACGCCCTCGCTCTCTTTGATGCGCTTTACCAACGCGACCTCCCGCTTCGGCGTCTACCGCTTTTTCTGCGCGGTCCGCCTCGCCGTGTCGACTACCGACTTCCGAGCCCCTGGGTCCAACTTCAACCCTCTGAGATACGCCTGAAAGGCCTCTCCGATGTCCGACCGCTTGAGTGCCAACTCCACCGTGGCCTGCAGAAACCCCAGCTTGCTCCCCGTATCGTAGCGCCGACCCTTGAGCTCGACCGCATACACCTTCTGGCGACGCAAGAGCCCCTTGAGGGCGTGGGTCAGTTGGACTTCTCCCCGCGCATCGGACGGCGTCTGCTCGAGCGCTTCAAAGATCTGCGGGGTCAGCACGTAGCGCCCCACAATGCCCAAGTTGGAGGGGGCGTCTTGGGGAGCGGGCTTCTCCACGAGATCCGTCACCTGGTAGACCCCGGCTGCGACCTCCCGCCCGGCAATGATCCCGTAGCTGTTGAGCTCCTCGCGAGAGACGGGAGACACGGCCAGCACGGAGGCGCGATACCGGTCGAAGACCTCGAGGATCTGCTGAATACCCGGGACGGCAGCATCGATCAGGTCATCCGCGAGCAGGACGGCAAAGGGCTCCTCGCCGACCAGGTCCCTCGTCACCAGCACGGCGTGGCCAAGACCGAGCGGTGCCTTCTGGCGGATGTAACAGAAGGCGGCGAGCTCCGGGATCATTTGCACCTCGCGGAGGAGGTCTGCCTTTCCCTGGGCCCGCAGGACCTGCTCAAGCTCCACCGAGCGGTCAAAGTGATTCTCAATGGCATCCTTCCCCCGACCGGTGACCATGATCATAGCCTCGATGCCGGCCGCCAGGGCCTCCTCGACCGCGTACTGGATCGCCGGCTTGTCGACGATAGGGAGCATCTCCTTGGGCTGCGCCTTCGTGGCCGGCAGGAATCGGGTCCCGAGGCCCGCGACCGGAAACACCGCCTTGCGGACCTTCATGACTTCCCCTTTCTTCTCGACAATCGTGCCTTCCTCACCGAGTCAAAATCAAAGACTATCGGACCGATCTACGAAAGTCAATACGAGTCGCATGAAAAAAGACTTGACAACATGCGGGAAATTCCGTAGATTTCCGCCTGTTTTTCGCCGGACAGGGACCTGGAACGTTGCTCGACATCGCTCGACATCGGTGGTCTATTGAGTGCGGCACCATTCGTCTCGGCCTGGCTTGCCAAGAGCGAGCGCCGCGGGTCGAATGGCTCTCGTCACCTCGATTCGCCTGACCGCGGGGGAAGATCCAGGACCCTCGCGGTTTTTTCTTCCCTGGCGCCCTTGCGCGACGCAGGGCTGCACCCCCTGGAATCTCGGAGGGAAAGGAGGGATGGAGGTGCGCGTAACGGGCAAGGTGAAGTGGTTCAATGACGCCAAGGGGTACGGCTTCCTTGAGCGTTCCGACGGCGATGACGTCTTCGTCCACTACACTGCCATTGCCGGGACCGGGTTCCGATCACTCACAGAAGGCCAGACCGTGGAATTCGACATCGTCGACGGCCCCAAGGGCAAGCAGGCCGCCAATGTGACCAAGGTGTAGTCGCCTCGTTTTCCTTGGAATGGCCCTGCTCCGGCGGGGCCATGCCTTTTTTGCAAACGCACTGCGGAGGACGTCTGATCTCGACCTGTTCCAACTCATACAAACGCATTTCATCCCCTCGATCTTCCTCGGGGTGGTGAGCCTGTCGAACCACTTGTGACAATCGAGCAATAGAACATTAGACCGCCCCTCGATCCTCCTCGGGGTGGTGAGGGGACCGGTTGAGATCACCCTCGAAGCCCTGTCGAACCACAATGGAGCATTGCGCCTCCAAAAATCACTCTATTGTTCCACCCTTCGACAGGACTTCGGCGAGCGGTTCGGCTGAGCTCACCGTCGAAGCCATAGTCGAACCGCCCCTCGATCTTCCTCGGGGTGGTGAGCCTGTCGAACCACTGCTCCATTGCTCCAAAG
>JAHFDE010000063.1 GCA_023249165.1 Candidatus Methylomirabilota bacterium
ACGTGGATCCCTACGTGGATGGCTCCGGGCGCATCATCGGATACGGGGTGCTCGACCTGCGGACGCTCCGCCGATCCAACTGGCGACTCTCCTCAAGAAACGTCTGGGCGGTGGAACGGGCCTTGATCAGGATGCCCCATACAAAGCTGAAGACATCCGACCGTCGGTACCGAGCAGTGCTCCGGCGATACCTTGCGTTTCGGAAGAAGTACCCCGACAGGCCCGCCACGTTCTATGCGAACCGGCATCAGTGGTTGTAGCGGGCACACCCTGCTTCACTACCAGGCAGAAACTCTGAAAATTTCCCCTTGGTGCCCCCCCCGGATAGACGTGGATCATAACAGAAATCGGACAGGTGATTGCCGAGGACGGGTGTATACTGGGACAGTTACCTGCCCTTTGGGTGACGGAGGGAGACGAGCGGGGGTGTCCGTAGACTTGTGAGTCTGAAGATTCCAAGAACAAAAAAGAGGGGTCGCCTCGTCATGGCCGGGGGCCCTACCGTGCGGGCGCTGGGAGAGTTCGGTCTGCTGAGGAGGCTCCGCGCGAAGGCTCCGCCTCTGCCCCCTGAGGTCCTGGTCGGGATGGGGGATGATGCGGCCATCATGCAACCATCCCCTGGCCTCGCGTTAGTGGCCACGGTAGATGTCCTGGTGGAGGGAAAGGACTTTCGCTGGGAATGGTGCCCCGCGGAGGCCGTGGGACACAAGGGGCTGACCGTAAGCTTGAGCGATGTCGGGGCCATGGGGGCGATTCCGAAGTACGCTCTGGTCACCTTGGGCCTTCCCGCGAGGACACCCGTGAAGCGCGTGGATGGTCTCTACCGGGGGATCTGGGGGGCAGCAGAGGCAGCAGGGGTTGCAGTCGTAGGGGGGGATCTCTCGGAGGCTCCTCGTCTCATCCTCGGCGTGACCGTCATAGGAGAGGGGGAAGCACATCACCTCGTTCGCCGCTCCGGGGCAAAGGCTGGAGAGACCATCTGGGTCACCGGTCATCTCGGGAGGGCCGCAGCGGGACTATGCGCCTTGAAGGCAGGGTACCGGGTTGAGCGTTCAGCGGTGAAGGGCAGGCGGGGGACGCACATCCCGCCGAAGACCCGGAAGGCCCTCCGAGAGACGATGCAGGCCCAGCTCTATCCCAGTGCACGTTATCGAGAGGGGAGAGTCCTGGCCGAGACCGGGATCGCCACGGCCATGATCGATCTCAGCGACGGGCTCGCCTCGGATCTCACGCGGCTAGCGGAGGAGAGTGGGGTGGGGGCTCGGATCTTTGCTGACCGGATTCCCGTGGATCCGTCCACGCGGCAGGTGGCCGAGCTTGTTGGGCGGGATCCCTTGAGGCTGGCGCTGGGCGGGGGTGAGGACTTTGAACTCCTCTTCACAAGCGGAGCCCCTTCGGCAACGATCGAGGAGGCCCTTGTCCGCAAGGGCTTCGCCCGGCCCCATGCCGTCGGCGAGATCCGTCCCGCCGACGAGGGGCTCACCCTCGTCGGCCCCCGGGGAAGGCGGGAACCGCTCGGAAGGGGATTTGAACATTTCCGTTAGGCCGGTCTTCGATCCTCCCCCTGGCGATCCATCAGTCGGATCCTCACCTTGACAATGCTCCGCCTATCCGACGCCGCGACGACGAAGCGCATGCCCCGATACTGAACCTCCTCCCCGGTGTCGGGGATCTTCTGAAACAGGTGGAGGAGGAACCCGCCCAGGGTTTCGTATTCCCCTTCGGGGAGCTGGATCCCGAGCTCTTCGCGGAGCCGCTCCACTTCGAGCCGCGCATCGACGAGGTAGGAACCGTCGGGGAGGCGTTTCAGGGGAGGCGGCTCCTCGTCGTATTCATCCTCGATCTCGCCGACGATCTCCTCCAGGAGATCCTCGATCGTCACGATCCCCACCACCCCGCCGTACTCGTCCACCACGACAGCCATGTGGAACCGCCCCCGCCGCATCTCCTGGAACAGGTCGGCGACGAGTTTTGTCTCTGGAACATAGTGCGCCGGGCGGATGAGCGGTGCGAGGGGCGTCTCGGGGTCGGCCGAGAGGAGGTCGAAGGCGTGGACGATGCCGACGATCTGGTCGATGCGCTCCTCAAACACAGGGATGCGAGAGAACTGGTGCTCACTCACCACCGCCACGGCCTCGGCCACCGTCGCGGAAGCGGGGACTGCCACCGTCTCGATGAGAGGGATCATGGCCTCCCGAACAGTGGTCTCGCCAAAGTCAATGATCTTGTGGATCATCCGCCGCTCGCCCGTGTCGAGGTCGGCCTGATGTCTGCCTTCCTGGACTAGGAATTTCAGCTCCTCGCGGGTGATGTAGGGGTCGCGCTCGGACGGGGCAATCCTGAGGGGGGTCAGGAGCAACGTCGAGGCGCGGTGGACAATGGTGGTGAGTGGGGCGAAGAGGCGCAGGCAGAGGTGAAGCGGCGGCGCCAAGAGGGGCGCCAGGCGATCGGCATGCTGCCGGAAGTAGGCCTTAGGGACCATCTCGCCGAAGAGGAGGACCAAGGGGGCGAGGAGTACCGTCGCGTAGTACTCGCGGCCCTCTCCGAGGAGGAAGAGACAGAGGACGGTGGCGGCCGTCGAACTGGTCACGACACACAGGTTGGTCCCGACCAAGGTCGTTGCCAGGAGTCGGTCCGGTCGCTGGAGCAGACGCTCTGCCACCTGGGCCCCCGTCACGCCCTCTCCCGCCAGGTGGCGAATCTTGATCCGATCGCACGAGATCAGGGCCATCTCCGAGCCGGAGAAGAAGGCCTCCAGGAGGAGAAGGCACCCGATGAGGATGACAAGGAGAGGGATCATGCCGTGTACTCCTGTTGCGGGGGCTGGTCGAACTCGTCGGCGATCTCCCCGACGAGCTCTTCCAGGAGGTCCTCGAGGGTCACAAGCCCGGCGGTGGCGCCGTATTCGTTGACCACAATCGCCAGATGCCGGCCGCGCCGCTGGAACTCTTTGAGGAGCGTGTCGATGCGGGTAGTCTCCGGGATGAAGAAGGGGGGGCGGAGCAGGGAACTCAAGGTGGGCGGGGGTGATCCCTCCGCCTTGACCCGGAGAAGGTCCTTGGCACTCAGGGTGCCCACGATCCGGTCGATGGTCTCTTGGTAGACCGGGATCCGGGAGAAGGCGGCCTTCGTGATGGCGGCGACCGCCTCATCAAAGGAGAGGTGTACATCGAGGCAGAACATGTCGCCGCGCGGGGTCATCACCTGGCGGACCGGTACCTCGGCGAATGCCAGCACGCGCTCGATCATCTTGTGCTCGGTGGGCTCCACGACCCCTTCCTGGCGTCCGACATCCAGGATCACCTTGAAGTCTTCTTCCGAGACTCCTGACGGACTCAGGGCGGCCGGGACCCCGAGGACCCTCAGGCAGAGGTCGACCATCCTCTTGAGGACGGCCTGGAGCGGGGTGATGAGGAGCGAAAAGAGTTCAAGGGGCCGCGAGACGAGATACGAGACCCGTTCCGCATGAGCGACCGCCAGCATCTTCGGGGTGAGTTCCCCGAAGATCAGGATCAGGGGGAGCGTGAACAGAGGTGCAAGCCAGGCCGTTTGCGCGCCCCAGACGTGAAGGATGAGGGTCGTCGTGGTGACCGAGGCGGTAATGTTGACCAGGTCGTTACCGATGAGGATGGTGACGATGGTCCGGATCGGACGTTCGAGGAGCTTGAGGACCCGGCCTCCCCGCTGAGGTTCGGTTTGGGCCAGGCGCTGCAGCCGCAAACGGCTGAGCGAGAAGAGGGCGGTCTCCGCAGCTGAGAAAAAGGCAGACAGGGAGAGAAGGAGGAATAACCCGATCAGATAGGATAGCGTTGTTTTGTCCAAAGATCGATCTGCTCACAACCTGATGACCCCCTGAGCCCTTGGTCAGCATGGGGCCAGGGTGCTGGTACATAATTTGCACGTAAAAACCGATAGATCCATTGCGGTTGCAATCCAGCATTACGTATGATATCAGTTCACAAAAGCGTTGTAAAGACCAGGCGGGCGGAGGCAAAAGCTATGCGCATCGGGAACAAAATTCTCCTGGGCTTTCTGGCCGTGATCTTGGCCATCACGCTCATGGCCACCCAGGATTACCTGACCATCTTCACCAGCCTGTTGGTGGGGGGGGTGGCGGCCCGGATTCTCAGCCGGATGATCGCGCACAGAATGGAGGAGCTGGTGGGGGCCACGCGGGTCATCAGCCAGGGGGACCTGACGCAGGAAGTCACCGCGGACTCCCCGGACGAGCTGGGCCAGCTGGCCGACGCCTTTAATCGCATGGTCGTCAGCCTCCGGGAGGTGGTCCGCGAGACGAAAGGGATGACGGACAAGGTCAGCCAATCGACGATGGCCTTGAGTGACACAGCCGCGGCCACGAACCAGGTCGCCGAGGAGATCGTCACGCAGGTGCAACAGATTGCGAGGGGGGCGGAGAGGCAGGTGGTGCTGGTCGGCGATGGATCCCGGGTGGTGCATGAACTGGCCCACTCCGCCAACGAGATTGCCGCCCGGTCGCGCTCTGCGGCCCAGGCGGTGGCCGAGGCCGGGGACACGGCCGAGTCGGGGGGGAAATCCGCTCAGGAGGCTGTGAGGAAGATGGGAGAGGTCTTCAGCCTCTTGGAGCGCCTGGCCGGGGGGGTCAAAGGCTTCGGGGCGAAAACGCAGCAGATTGGGAGCATCGTCGATCTCATCACCCGGATCGCCCACCAGACTCATCTCCTGGCCCTCAATGCTACCATCGAGGCAGCGCGGGCCGGCGAGCACGGACGGGGCTTTGCGGTGGTCGCGGATGAGGTCCGGAAGTTGGCTGGCGATGCGGGGTCCTCGGCAGAGCAGATCGCCAAGCTGGCCCAGGAGATTCGCGAGGAGAGTGGCCAGGTCCTGACCTCGATGGAGATGGCGGGGAAGGGGATCGAGTCGGGGCGGCAGGTCCTCCAGTTCACCGAGAAGGCCTTGCACGAGATCGTGCGCACGGTGGTCCAACAGGTCAAGCGCGTGCAGGAGATCTCTCCTCTCGCCGAGCAACAGACCCTGGGGGCCAGGGCGTTGGTGAAGACGATCGATGAGATTGCCGAGGTCGCTCGAGAGCATGCCCTCTCCACCCAGGAGGCCTCGGCGGCGACCCAGCTGCAGATCGCGTCGGTAGAGCAGATGGCCTTGGGCGCTCAGGAACTCAGCAACATCGCGGACAAGCTGCGCGAAAGAATCTCTCGGTTCAAGATCAATGCATGAGCGGGTAGAGAGCCTCGCCGCTTCAGAGGGTCGCCTCTTCGTTCTCCTCGAGGTGCGGGGGGAACCGTTTGCCCTTCCGTCAGCGCAGGTGCGGGCCGTCAGCCCGGTGGGCCGGATCACGCGAATCCCCCATGCCCCCCGGGAGGTCCGGGGTGTGACGAACTGGCGGGGAAAGGTCCTGACCCTTTACGATCTGGGAGAAGCCCTGGGGCTGGAGGGAAAGCCTGGTCTCGCCTCCTATACCGTGGTGCTCGCCCCGGAAAAGGAGGATGTCGACGTGGGGGTTATGGCTGAACAGGTCCGGGAGGTTCGCGCGATCCCCGACGAAGCCCTTGAGCCTCTCTCCTCAACCAGGGGCCTCTGCCACGGGGTCATCGACCTGGAAGGCCTCCCCGTGATGGTCCTTGATCCGAAGACCCTCCTCGATCGTCTGGCGATGGCAGTCCTATCCGCCTCGTCCCCTCGATAACGGGGTCTCGCCGGTGGATCTCAACAAGTACCTGCCAATCTTCCTGAACGACTCCCGAGAGCATTTGCAGCGGATGGATGAATTTTTGCTCCGGTTGGAGCGGCATCCCGAAGACCAGCAGGCGATCGACGCTCTCTTTCGGTCTGCGCATTCCGTCAAAGGGATGGCGAGTACGATGGGCTTTGAGGAGCTGTCCAGGATCGCCCATTCCCTTGAAAGCTTCCTCGATCCCTGTCGCAGGGGCGTTCAGCGGCTCGACCGCCAGGCCATCGACCTCGTACTCCAAGGGGTGGACCTCCTCCGCAAATCGATCGAGCAGGTGGCCGGTGGGAAGGGCCCCGGGGAATCGGCGGGAAAGAGCGGAGAGGCGGGCGGGTCGTCAGCGCCGTCCCCTCCGCCTCCCGTGCAGGGGGGGGTGACCCGGCGCGAGGGTATGTTGCGGGTGGCTCCAGAACTCTTGGATGATCTGATTGACCTCACCAGCGAGCTCCTCATTGCCCAGGAAGATCTGGGGAACGAAGAACGGGTCTTCAAGTTCCAGGCGCTCATTCAGGCCGTGGGCCATCAGGCCATGCAGCTCAGGATGGTTCCGCTGCAGACGGTCGCTGATCGGTTCCCTCGGATGACCCGCGATATGGCCAGGCAGGGGGGCAAGGAGGTGCTCTTTGAGATCCAAGGCAGGGATGTGGAGATGGATCGGGCGCTGCTAGAAAGCCTGGCCGACCCGCTGATGCACCTGCTCCGAAACGCGGTGGATCATGGGATCGAACGGCCGGAGGAGCGCGTCCGCGCCGGAAAGCCGGCCGAGGGGAAGGTGCATCTCGAGGCCTCGAGGCGAAAGGATGGGGTCATCATCCAGGTGGTTGATGATGGCCGGGGGATCGACCCGAACACGATCCGCCAGGCCGCTGTGACTCGGGGACTCCTTTCGGAGGACAAGGCGCAGACGCTGTCGGAGCCCGACCTCCTCCGGCTGCTCACCTTGCCGGGCTTCACCACGAGAGCGGAGGTCTCAGAGATCTCCGGGCGAGGCGTCGGGTTGGATGTGGTCCAATCCATGGTCCAGTCGCTCCAGGGAAGTGTGTTGATAGAGTCCGTGCCTGGGCAGGGGACCACCGTCACCCTGAAGCTTCCCTTGACGCTGCTCCGCCTCCCGGTCCTCTTGGTCCAGGTGGGTGATGAGACGTACGCCATTCCCGTCACCCAGGTGCGGGCGACCCTGGACTGCCCTCCCGGAAGGATCAGGCCGACGGACGGGCGAGAAATCTTGTTCCGCGGGGAGGACGAGATCCCCGTGTTCCGTCTGCGCCGTCTCCTGGCCCTTCCCGAATCCGCCATGAGCCCCTTCGTCGTCCTGGTTGATTCCAAAGGGAAGGATGTCGGGCTGATGGTGGACAAGATTCTGGAGTATCGCGAGGTGGTGGTAAAATCGTTCCGATCTCCGCTGAGGGGCCTGAAGGGACTCGGCGGGATGACCATCCTCGGGGATGGCGTCGTGGTCCCGATCTTAGATCTCGAGACGCTCTTGCCCTAAGGAGGCACGGCGGTGGACCCGGACGGGATTGCGCTCAAGCATGAGACCCTGCGATCCTTCCTCGGGGAAATGGGTCATGTCCTGGTGGCCTTCTCTGGGGGCGTGGATAGCACTCTGCTCCTCAAGGTGGCGCACCAGGTCTTGGGAGAGAACGTCCTGGCGGTTACCGCCGTGTCCGAAACGCTGCCGCCCGGGGAGCTCGAAGAGGCTATGACCCTCGCGGCCTCGATCGGCGCCCGCCATCGGATTATCCGGTCAGAGGAGATGGCAAACCCCGCCTTCCACGTGAATCCCCGGAACCGCTGCTACTACTGCAAGGAAGAGCTCTATAGCAGGCTCACCGCCCTGGCCAGGGCCGAGGGGATCCCCTATGTCCTCGACGGTTCAACGGTAGACGATCTCAATGATCACCGGCCCGGCCGACAGGCGGCGAAGGAATTTCAGGTCCGTTCTCCCCTGATCGAGGCGCAGCTGAGCAAGGCCGAGATCCGTGAGCTCTCTCGCACGCTCGCCCTTCCCACGTGGGACAAGCCGGCCATGGCCTGCCTCTCATCGCGTTTCCCGTACGGGACTCCCATCACGGGTGAAGGCCTGAGACAGGTGGGGGGAGCCGAGAAGGCGCTCCACGAGCTTGGCTTTCGGCAGGTCCGGGTCCGACATCACAATGAGATCGCCCGGATCGAAGTGGGAGCGGAGGAGATCCCCCGCCTGCTCGACCCTGAGGTGGCTCGTCAGGTCGTGGAAGCATTGAAGGCAACCGGCTACACCTATATCACGGTCGATCTCGAAGGGTATCGCACCGGCAGCCTCAACGTCGCCCTTCCCGGCCAGAAGGAATCCTGCTAGCCCCATCTCCGCCGTAACCCCCACCATGGGGATACACAGAGAAGTGCCGCGCGGTCTCTAGCCGGGAGCCTCCCCCTTCTAGCGAATGGGTTCGGGCTACTTCACAGAGACGGTGACGGGCTGGCCCTTCTCGACGATCAAGAAGATCAGATTCTTGACCGGGGCGGTCTTGCTGTTGTTCTTAAAGTCATGCACCTGCTTGGGCGGCAGATAGAAGGTATCCCCCGCCTTTACGGTGAGCGGTGGCTTCCCTTCCGCCTCTAAAATTCCAGAGCCTGCCAGCACATAGACGAACTCGTGCCCGGGGTGATAGTGTTTGCCAATAGCCGCCCCGGGGGCGATCTCCGAAGAGACCACGATACCTTCCTTCCCCTGTATCCCTGCCAGATCTGTTCTGCGTAGCTCAACACGCTTTACCGGCTCCTGCTGGGCGCTAAGCACTCGGTCCCAGATTACCCCCACTGCGATTCCTAGGGTCAAGGTCAGGCCGAACATCATCGCTGTTCTCTTCATGCTTGATCCCTCCCCATGGTGGCATTAGAACCATTGTCCAGACGCGACAAGATGGCCCTTTCGGTCCTCCCCTGGTTGAAACATATCCGAACCGGCTTGGTTGGTCAATCCAGGGGGCCATGCCGGTGCCGTCCTGATGGGCGAGCAATCAGTGAAAGGGAAGGAATCCTAGACGCGGATTGGGTAAACGGGTAGTATCTTCGCAGGAGCCGATGATTGGGAAGAAGAAGTCAAAACTGTGGGTGGAGCTGACCTGCGCGGATCCCAGGGTGGCCTTTCGGGGCGAGTGGCCTGGGGCTGAACGGCCGGATGAGATCGTGGCCCTGGCGCGGGAGAAGGCAATGGCGCTGGGCCTGCCGGTCCAGGTCGAGATCCAACGTCACGGCGTCTGGAGCATCGAGCCCACCGGCACGGTGAACCCCGGCCGCCTCTTCCGCCCCGAGAAACTCCCTCGTTCCGGGGGAGGAAGGAAGAGGGCGTGATCTGGGTTTCGCCATCAGGGTCCTCCGGCCTCGCGGCTCCCGCGTGCCCCGAGAGCTTGGATGAGGATCGTGAGGGCTTGCTCAGCGGGTGGATTGACGGCGAGGAATTCCATCATACTCTCGAAGCGTGGGTCCTCATCTCGTCCGCTGCTGATTACCCGACTGTTCACCACTCGACACCGGATGGTTAACAGCTCCCCCTTTGTCTCCAGCTGGAGGAAGCACGGACTCTGCGCCTCAAGCATACCCTGGTGTGCTACGAGCGCTCCCCTCAGGGTGACATCCAGCGCCTCTGCCATCTGGAGGGTCATGATGCCATCCGTCATGCCGGCAATGCGAAGGCGTCGAGGGTTCTGTCTCTGCCGGGCGGGACGCGTATAGCGTTTGCCCAGTGCTCGCTTCATGATCTCAAGGGCTCCTCCCCTCGCCGGGTGGAACAGTTCAGCGGCCCTAACAGACCTCGGGTGGCTTCCGGTGAGGCGATGACGCGCAGGCGGACGGGAATCACGCCGGGCCCGACCGCGCCGAGAGCCCGGGCAGCGGCATACGAGACGTCCAGAATGCGTCGACTCTTAAAGGGGCCGCGGTCATTGATCCGCACCTTCACGCTTCGCCCGTTGGCCGAGTTCTCGACGAGCACCCAGGTGCCGAAGGGGAGGGTCGGGTGCGCAGCGGTCATCTGATACATGTCAAAGATCTCCCCGCTGGCGGTGCGTCGGCCGTGGTACGGATGGCCATACCACGAGGCCTCGCCCGTCTCCTCGTGGCCGACGAATACAGGATGAGGTGCTGGAGCCGCGGTCGGAGGTGCAGGCCGCGGCGAAGCACACGCAGCCAGGAAGAGGACCAGCGTCGCTGGGGTGCCGAACCACACGATTCTCCGGATTTTCATCCACGTCATCGAGCCTTCCTCGGCAGTGGGGAATTTCCACTGTGCCCTGGACGGGAGAGCTAGCAACTTTAGTGCCATGAACGCAGCTCTCTCAGGAAGTCTACTCCCCTCCGCAGAAACCGAGCTCGGTTCAGTCGATAACCCCACGGTCATTGACTGGGGCCCCGTTATTGCCTAAGCTCACCCCAGGGGGCCGGGGGGAGGAGAACTGAGGTGAAAGGGAGGCACCATGAAAACGATTGCCATGTTGATTGTGGTCCTGGTGTGTGTTCCCTCTTTCGCTTTCGGCGGGGAGATCTACGGGAGTCTGACAGAGGGGGGTAAATCTGTTGGGGGAGGAGCCCAGGTCGAGGTCACATGTGCCGGGAAAACCTATCCGCGCAACACCACGGACCAGTATGGTTCCTATCGTCTGTACGTCCAGGAGAAGGGGAAATGCACCCTCAAGGTGCATTACAAGGAACAATCTCCATCGACTGAAATCTCCTCGTATGAAAAGTCCGTGCGCTATGATCTGGTCTTAGAAAAAAAGGATGGCCAGTACATGCTGCGGAGGAAGTAGGGATGGGTGATACAAAAAGGGACGGATGGGATAAGGCGGCGATCATCCTGCAGCCGGTGGGGGGCCTATTGGCCGCCCTGGCCGTAGTCGGCCTGGGATTCTTCGCCTCCAACTTTCTCGAGCGCCGGCAGGCTCTCGACACGAATGTCCGGCTCTACTCCGAGCTCATGAGCAAGAGAGAGGAGGCGGAAAGCGCCCTGCGGAAGGATATGTTTGTGTCCATCATCCAATCCTTCCTCCAGCCCGCATCGGCGTCGCTCGACACCAAGGTGCTGAATCTCGAGCTGCTCGTCTATAATTTTCACGAATCGCTGAATCTCAGGCCACTTTTCACGCATCTGAAAAAGCAAGTCGCCGGTTCCAAGGACGGTGCGAAACAGGAATACCTGGAGCGTCTGGATAAGGCGGCGAGAGAGGTCGTTCGAAAGCAGATGCTGGTGTTGGAGGGGGCTGGAAAGAAATTTGATCGCACGATTGATTTAGAGACCCTGTGGAAGACCCCAGGAGGCATCCCGCTCGAAGAGGCGACGCTGACGCTAGAAAACATCAAGAGGGATTTCAGGATTGTTGTGATCGAGGCTGAAGCGAGAACCAAGGAAATCAAAGTCAGGTTAGAGATCAGGACGCCCAAGGAGCCTCCGGCAGA
>JAHFDE010000064.1:0-4857 GCA_023249165.1 Candidatus Methylomirabilota bacterium
ACCCTCATCGGCCTGGAGACCCACCTCAAGGTGACCATCGCGGAGGATCCCCTCTCCTGTGTGGTGCTGGGTGCTGGCAAGGTCCTGGACGAGCTGGACCTCTTGAAGATGGTCTGTCTCGATAGCTGACGGCTGGGCGATGACCGATCACGGCTCGACGACTCGACTGAGCGGTTCGACGTTGCTCACCGTCCTGAGCCCGTCGAAGGGTTGGTCGAAGGACTCGCCGAAGTCTGAGCGGTTCGACGTTGCTCAGACTTCGGCTGAGCTCAGTCGAATGCCCCGCCCTGAGCGAGTCGAAGGGCTTCGACCGTGAGCTCAGCCGAACGGCTCGCCGAAGTCCGACCACCGATGACCGAGGCCCGGTGCTGGTGAAGTCGTGATGGGCGGTTGGGTTCTGCGGTCGTCGGTCTACGGTCATCGGTCATCAGCGGAGGTTGACGGGATGCGATGATCCTTCGGCTGGTCGCGAAATATCGCCGGACGGTTGTCCTGGCAAGTGCCGTCCTCTTCTCCTTCCTCCTGCTGACCATGGAGGTGCGCCGGGACGAAACGCTCACCCCCTTCCTCAAGCGGCTCCTCCTGGAATCCGTCAGCCCCTTCCTGAAGGCCACCGCGTACCTCAAGCGTAGCGCGGGAGAGATCTGGGAGAGCTATGTGGATCTCCGGTTCGTGCGGCAGGAGAATGTGCGCCTCCAGGAAGAGGTCCAGGCCCTCCGGGCACGCCTCGGTGTCGTGGAGGAGGGGCAGCGGGAGAATCAGCGCCTCAAGAATCTCCTGGGGCTTCGAGAGCGAGAACCGTTCCAGGTGGTTGCCGCTGGGATCGTGGGAAGGGATGCCACCAACTGGTTTCACACCCTCCTGATCGACCGCGGGTCGCGCCACGGCGTTGAACGGCACACGGCGGTCATCGCCCCCGCAGGGCTCGTCGGCCAGGTGGTGGAGGCAAGCTCTTCGAGCGCTCGCGTGCAGCTCATCACCGATCCCGTGAGTTCGGTGGGGGTACTGCTCCAGGGCTCGCGGGTGACAGGGCTGTTGGTGGGCGGCCAATCCGGCCGGCTGCGGATCAGGTATCTTCCCGTCCGGGCCGAGGTCCAGAGCGGCGAGGTGGTCATCACCTCGGGTCTCGGGGGCGTATACCCCAAGGGGATCCTGGTCGGGAAGGTGCTGGCGGTCGATGGGCGGGGCGGGGCCCTGTTTCAGGAGGCCGCCGTCGAACCCAGCGTTGACTTCTCTCAGTTAGAAGAGGTCCTGGTAATCACCGGCCAGGGTTCCCGTCCCGCCCGGTCTCAACGGAGGGAGGAATGATCTGGCTCGCCGGCGGACTTCTGGCCGTGGTGATTCTCCAGACGACCATTGCCCCGTGGGTGCAACTCGGGCAGGTTCGGCCGGATCTCTTCCTCCTCTTGCTCTACCTGGGGAGCTTCAGGATGAATCCCATGCAGGCCTGCCTGATGGGTTGCCTGCTGGGTCTGTATGAGGATGCCCTCTCCGGCGCCCCGTTAGGACTGAACGCCTTTACCTTGAGCCTCCTGGGTCACGTCCTGGTTCGGGTGCGGGAGGAGGTGGACCAGAACCGCCTGCTCCCTCACCTGGTTCTCCTCTTTCTCACCGGCCTCAGTGCGGGCCTGATGACCTGGGGGGTCCTGGCCTTCTTCGGGATGGGACGGGATTTCGGGGAGTCCCTTCTCTGGATCATCCTGCCCGGGGCAGTGTACACGGCGGCCATTGGGGGACTCCTCGTGTTCGGAACCCGGCTGGGCCGGATCGTGCAGGTGACGCTGTGAGCCGACCGTGGCTCTCCCCTACGCCGGTGATCCAGGGACGGATTCAACGGACAACCCTCCTGGTCACGGTGGCCCTCCTTCTACTGCTGATGCGATTCTGGTACCTCCAGATTTTAGAAGGGAGGTACTACGCCACCCTCTCCACCCACAACCGCCTCCGCCTCCGCTTGGTGGAGGCCCCCAGGGGTTTCATTCTCGATCGGTCTGGGGCGGTCATCGTGGAGAACCGTCCCTCATTCAGTGTGTATGTGATCCCCGCCGACGTCCCGGACGTTGACGAGGCTGCTCGGGCCATCGGAGCCGTGTTGCGGCAGGCCCCAGAGGAGGTCGCGGCGAAGATTCGTGCGGGTCAGGCTCGCCCCGCCTCCCCGGTCCTGGTGGCCCGGGAGGTGAGTGAGCCGACCATGGTGGCGATCGAGGAACGCAAGATGAATCTGCCGGGCGTGAGTGTGCGGGTCCATCCAACCCGCGCCTACCTGGACGGCGATGTGGCCGCCCACCTCCTGGGATATGTGAGCGAGGTGAGCCAGGAGCAACTCTACCAGGAGGAGTACCGGGATTTTCAACCCGGCGAGACCGTGGGCCAGACGGGGGTGGAACGACTCTTCGATGCCTTTGTGCGGGGGATCAACGGCCGGGAAGAGATCGAGGTGGACGCGCGTGGACGATTGGTTCGACTCCTCGATCGACTCGAGCCGCAATTGGGATTCAATCTGGTGCTGACGCTGGACGCCAAGCTGCAGCATGCCGCGGAGAAGGCGTTTGCGGGGAAGCGAGGGGCCGTCGTCGCCATGCATCCGCAGACCGGGGAGATCCTGGTGTGGGTCAGTCGGCCCTCGCATGATCCGAATCTCTTCGCCCAGCGCTTGAGCCGCGAGTCGTGGGAGAGGCTGATTGCCGATCCGGCACATCCGCTCCAGAATCGCCCCCTGCAGGCGCAGTACGCCCCAGGGTCGATTCTGAAGCTGGTGGTGATGGCCGCGGGACTCGACACCGGGGCGCTGACGCCGGGAACGACCTTCACGTGTCCCGGCTACTTCACGTTGGGCGCGACGACCTTCGACGATTGGGAGAAGGGAGGGCACGGCCGGCAGGATCTCATGCAGGCGATAACCAACTCCTGTAACGTCTACTTTTACCAGGCCGCGTTGAAGACGGGGATCGATGCCATCGCCCGGGTCGCCCGGGAGTTCGGTTTGGGCCAGAAGACGGGGATTGCCGCCGTCGGGGACGAGGCGACCGGACTCGTTCCGACGCCGGCCTGGAAACGGAGCGTCATGGGGGAATCGTGGTATCCGGGGGACACCGTCATCACCGGGATAGGGCAGGGGATGATCCTCGTCACGCCGCTCCAGATCGTAACGATGGTGGCGGCAATCGCCAACGGCGGCACCCTCCACCGACCCTGGATGGTGAAGCGCGTGGAGTCGTGGGGGGGAGAGGTGGCTGCGGCGTATGGGCCGGAGCCGGTTCGGAAGGTGAACCTGAGACCTGAGGTTTTGGAGTTGCTCCGCCAGGGGATGCTCCGGGTGGTGGACGAGGGGACCGGAAGAGCGGCCCGCGTCCGCGGGGTCCAGGTGGCGGGCAAGACTGGAACGGCACAAGTGGTCAGGAAAGAGGCGGGCCTCTCCGGCCAGACCAAGGACCACGGGTGGTTCGTAGCCTTTGCCCCCTACACGGATCCTGAGATCGCGATTGTGGTCATCGCTGAGCACGCTGGCTTTGGCGGCGTGGCGGCTGCACCGGTGGCGCGGGCGGTCCTAGAGGCTGCTTTCACCCCTCCGCGGGGGCGGGAGACAGTGGCGCAAGGGCCCGCGGCGCGGGAGTAGCTCAGGGGCAGTGCCGTGTATCTCGATCGCCGGATGCTTTCGAACATTGACTGGCGCATTGCTGGCACCGCGCTGGCGCTCATCGGCGTCGGAATTCTCACGATCTGGAGCGCCAATCTGGGCTCCCCCTCTCCTCCGAAACAGACCCTCTATCTGCGTCAGACCCTCTACGCCGTTGTGGCCCTCTTCGCGCTCCTCACGGCCACCTTCATCAACTATCGGACGGTAGCCCGGTTTGCCTATCCGATCTTTGGGGTTGCCTTCGCCCTCCTGGTCCTGGTCAGCCTGGCGGGAGAGGTGGGCCGGGGGGCCCAGCGCTGGATCCGAATTGGTGCATGGACGCTGCAACCGTCGGAATTCATGAAGCTCGCCCTGATCATTCTGCTGGCGCGCTACTTCGAGGATCACAAGGAGCGCTTAGGGCACCCGCGTCTCTTGGCGATCCCCGCCATGGTGGCGCTCCCCCCTATGCTCCTCGTCCTCAAGCAGCCGGACCTGGGCACCGCCGTGGTGCTGGGCCTGCTCACCCTATCGGTCCTCCTGCTGGTAGGGCTCCGGATGAAGCACCTCCTCTTCCTTGCCGCCGCCGCCGCCGCCATGGCCCCAGTACTCTGGTCCTTCCTCAAGGACTATCAGCGCCGTCGGGTCCTGGTTTTTCTGTCCCCAGAACTCGATCCCTCCGGTGCGGGCTATCACATCGCCCAGTCCAAGATCGCCGTGGGGTCAGGGGAGCTCTTCGGGAAGGGGCTGAAGGCGGCGAGCCAGAGCCAGCTCCACTTTCTTCCGGCCAGCCAGACCGACTTCATCCTGGCGGTGCTGGCCGAGCAATGGGGATTCATCGGGTGTCTGGTCATTCTGCTCCTCTATTACATCCTCATCACGCGCGGGCTCGAGATTGCCAGGGAGTCCAAGGACATCTTCGGCGCCTTGCTGGCCTTCGGGATCATGGCCATGATCACGGTTCAGCTTGTCGTTAACGTCGGCATGGTGGTGGGGTTGATGCCGGTGGTCGGTATCCCCCTTCCCCTCCTGAGCTACGGGGGTTCCTCCCTGGTCGTCACGTCTGTCGCGATCGGACTGGTGATGAGCGTCCACCTGCGTCGGTTCCTGTACTAATGCAAAACGCATTTCATCTTGTGACAATGGAGCAATAGAACATTGGACCGCCCCTCGATCTTCCCCCTCGATCCTCCTCGGGGCCGTGAGGTTCTCGAACGGCTCGGGGTGGTGAGCGGTTCGGC
>JAHFDE010000064.1:4957-11127 GCA_023249165.1 Candidatus Methylomirabilota bacterium
GAATGGAGGGGCGATGGAGCGGTCCTACGACGTCATCACCTTCGACTGCTATGGGACGCTGATCGACTGGGAGGGGGGAATCGGGGCGGCGTTCGCGGCGGCCGCAGCCCCGGATGGGGTGACGCTGGATCGCACCGCCGTCCTGCAGGCCTACGGCGAAGTAGAACCCGCCGTTGAGGCCGAAGGATACCGTAGCTATCGTGCGGTGCTCGCCGAGACGGCCCGGCGCGTGGCGGTCCGGTTGGGCTGGCCGCTCACCGAGAAGCGGGCGAGCTTCCTCGCGAACAGCTTACCCGACTGGCAGCCGTTTGCCGACACGAACCCGGCGCTCACGCGGCTGGCCGCTGCCGGCTATCGGCTCGGCATCCTGTCCAACGTGGACGATGATCTGCTGGCCGGCAGCCTTCGTCACTTCGGCGTCACGTTCGACCTGCTGGTGACAGCGGAGCGGGTCCGCTCGTATAAGCCCGCGCCGGGCCACTTTCACGCGGCCCGTCGGTGGATGGGGGGGTGGCGGTGGCTCCATGTCGCGCAGAGCCTCTTCCACGATGTCAGCCCGGCGGGGTCACTGGGAATCCCGGTGGTCTGGATCAACCGCAAGGGTGAAGGGGAGCCGAACGGGGGTCATGCCATCCGCGAGTTTCGGACACTCCTGGAACTGGCGGACTGGTTGGCGTAGTCCGGCCGATGCTCCGCGAGGCACCGCGCAGGTTGTTGAAGGAAAAGCGCGATGAAGCCGCGACAGATGAAAGCCCCGGGGCGCCCTAGGCGCATGGCGTGGGCGGATCTCTGCTCGCTCCTCGGAGGGGTGGGGCTTGCCTTTTTCTTGGTTTCCGCCTTCACCCCCCTGCCGAACCTCCTGAGCCGCTCCATGGGCGATCCATCCTCCCTTGAGCCGGCCGAGGCGATCGTCGTACTGGGGGGTGGCGTCATGCCCGATGGGGTGCTGAGCAATAGCTCGATGCGCCGGGCGCTCCACGGGATCCTGCTCCACCGGAAGGGACTCGCCCCGCTGCTGGTCTTTTTCGGTCCGGTCCGTGACGGCGGACCGGCCGAGGCTGAGGTGCGGGCGGAACTCGCCCGGGCGCTAGGGGTGACCCCCGGGGTCATCCTCGCCGCGGCGGAGGCGCGGACCACGGGGGAGGAGGCCCTCCGTGGGGGCGCACTCCTGCACGCGAGGGGTGTGCGGAGAATCCTTCTGGTCACGGATGCGCACCATATGAGGCGGGCCCGGACCGCGTTTGAGCAGGCTGGGTTTGAGGTCCTCGCGGCGCCGGCCCAGGACCTTTCCAGCCGCGTCTCCCGACCCGAGGAGCGTCTCGAGGTGATGCGTCGCATAGTCGAGGAGCGTCTGGCGCGGCTCTATTACGGGCTCGCCGGATACCTCTAACAGGGGGGAAGGCATGGGACACCTCTTGATCCCGGTCCTCGTCGGTGTCACCTCGGTGGCCGCCTACCTCGTGGGCGCCAAAGGCCTCCGGCTGTCTCACGGGTGCTTCCGCAAGGCGGTCCGCAGGATGCTGGAGTCCTTGGGGGTCACGCTCATCTTCCTCGGGGTGAACCTCGGCGCAGCGGTGATCGTGATCCTGGCTGCGCGGGCCCTGACACGGGAGTTCGTCTCGCTCTACCTCGCCGCCGATGAGACGTTACTGGTGCTGTCTCTCATCCAGGCCCTCATCTTTCAGGGGTGGCGGGACCTGTCGGGAGCCAATGTCTCACGCTCATGAAGCAGAGAGACATCCACGGATCAGGTGACGTGAGGAATTAGTCGATGGATCTGCTCTTTCTCCTTTTTGCCGTGTCTCTCTTCAGTGTCGCCTACGGCCTATGGATCGGGTATCGGGATCTGTATCCGGATCGCCCGCAGCAGGCGGCGATACCACAGCTCCCCGACGAGGAGCTGCTCATCTTCGACCGCGTGACGTCCGGGCTGTCGGAGATCCCTCGCCTCAACGACCCGAAAGCCTTCCAGGTCGCCCTGGCCGGGGTGATGCAAAAGGTGGGAGAGCAGTACGGCCTGGGCTCGGTGGATGTCGAGAAGATCTACTGGCGCGCCCGGCGCTCAATCCATTACCCCCAGCGGTCATCGGCCCTTTGACTTGACAATCGAGGCAGGAGCTTGTTCTAATACAGCATCTGCGTAATAGGCGTTACAAAGCCCTCATCAGATCCGATGGGGGCTTTTGTCTCGGAGGCGCGGTGGACTACAAGGCGACTCTCAACCTCCCGAAGACGACGTTTCCCATGAAGGCGAGCCTGACCGAGCGGGAACCGGAGATGCTGCGCTCTTGGGAGGAGGGGAGGATCTATCAGAAGCTCCGGGAGCTTCGGGCCGGGCGTGAGATGTGGATCCTGCACGATGGCCCCCCCTATGCCAACGGGCACATCCACATCGGCCACGCCCTGAACAAGATTCTCAAGGACTTTGTCGTCAAGTCGCGGTCCATGATGGGCTATAACGCGGTCTTCGTTCCCGGCTGGGATTGCCACGGCCTGCCCATCGAGCATCAGGTGGACAAGGAGCTCGGAGAGGGGAAGAAGACGGTCGGAGTGGTGGAAAAGCGACGGCTCTGCCGAGAGTACGCCGCCCGCTTTATTGATGTGCAGCGGGAGGAGTTCCGGCGACTCGGGGTGTTGGGAGACTGGGAGCATCCCTACACCACCATGGACTATCGCTACGAGGCGGTGATCCTGCGGGAACTGGCCAAGTTCGTCGGGGCGGGGAGCGTGTACCGGGGAGTGAAACCGGTCCACTGGTGCGCCACCTGCCAGACGGCGCTGGCCGAGGCGGAGGTGGAATATGAGGACCATCGCTCCCCGTCGATTTATGTGAAATTCCCGGTCAAGGATGCTAAAGGAAAGTTTGTTATTGATCCGAGTCAGGGCACGCACTTTGTGATCTGGACTACAACGCCTTGGACTCTCCCTGCCAACCAGGCGATCGCCCTTCATCCGCGCCTGATGTACCGGCTCGTAAGGACGCCAGCAGGAGAGCTCATCCTTGCCCAGGAGTTGATAGATCCCTGTATGAGGACCTTCAAATACACACAAGGCCAGTACCAATTGACCGAAGGTGCGTGGGCTGGCGCCGAGCTAGAGGGAGTAATTTGTCAGCATCCTTGGATGGAGCGGGAAGTACCTGTGGTACTGGCAGAATACGTGCACACTGACCAAGGGACGGGGTGTGTGCATACTGCGCCAGGCCACGGGACCGAGGACTATGAGACCGGTCTTCGCTATGGCCTCAAGGTCGAGAATCCTGTGGATGATGAAGGCCGATTCCTTCCCACGCTCCCCCTCTTCGGAGGGATGAGGGTATGGGATGCCAACCCCAAGATCATTGAGGAGCTCCGGCGTCGGGGGAACTTGGTGGCGGAGGGCGCCGTCGAGCACACCTATCCGCACTGCTGGCGGTGCAAGAATCCGACCCTCTTGCGCGCGACGGAGCAGTGGTTCATCTCGATGGACAAGAGTAATCTGCGCCAGCGGGCGCTCGAGGAGATCCACAAGGTCAAGTGGATTCCGCCGTGGGGGGAGGACCGGATCTACAACATGGTCCTGACGCGGTCCGACTGGACCATCTCACGCCAACGGGCCTGGGGGGTGCCCATTGCCGTCTTCTACTGCCAGGGGTGCCGCGCCCCCCTCGTCGAACGACCCCTCATGGAACGGGTGGCGGATCTCATGGAGCGCGAAGGGGCGGATGTCTGGTTCCTGAAGAGCGCGGAGGAGCTGCTTCCGCCGGGCACCCGCTGTCCCCGCTGCGGTGGCACACGGTTCTCCAAGGAAGACGACATCCTGGACGTCTGGTTCGATTCCGGGGTCAGCCAGGCCGCCGTGCTGGAGACGCGGCCGGACCAGCACTGGCCGGCAGAGATGTATCTCGAGGGGAGCGATCAGCACCGGGGCTGGTTCCACAGCTCGCTCCTGGCGGCGGTCGGGACCAGGGGTCAGGCGCCTTACAAAGAGGTCCTGACGCACGGCTTCGTGGTCGATGGGGAGGGGCGCAAGATGTCCAAGTCGCTGGGGAACGTCATCGCCCCTCAAGAGGTCATGTCCAGTTACGGCGCCGAGATCCTGCGCCTCTGGGTGGCGGCGGAGGATTACCGGGATGATGTCCGCCTTTCGTCCGAAATTCTCACCCGCTTGGTCGAAGGCTATCGCCGGATCCGGAACACCTGCCGCTATCTCCTGGGCAATCTCTACGACTTCGATCTTCGTCAGCATCTGGTCCCCCGGGAGGCCCTCTTGGAAATCGACCGGTTCATCCTGCACCGGCTCCAGCAGCTGACGGGGCGGCTGCTCCGGGCCTATGAAAGATACGAGTTTCATGTCCTCTTTCACGCCCTGCACAACTTCTGCGCCGTGGATCTCTCGGCCTTTTACCTCGACGTCTTGAAGGATCGGGTCTACACCTCGGCCACCGCCTCCCCAGAGCGGCGCGCAGCCCAAACCACCATGTTCCTTCTCCTCGAGGGCATCACGCGGCTGATGGCTCCGGTCCTCTCCTTTACCGCCGACGAGGTCTGGAGCTACCTCCCGCGGCGTGGGGATGAGGGAGAGAGTGTGCATCTCACCGAATTCCCCCGGGTGGACGAGACGGTCCTCGATGAGGCGCTGGGCGAGCGGTGGGAGCGACTCCTGGGGGTGCGCGACGAGGTGTTGAAGGTGCTGGAGGAGGCGAGACAACGCAAATTGATCGGGAATGCCCTTGAGGCCAAAGTGGAGATTCTGGCAGGTCAAGCGTTGCTGCCCTTCCTCCAGGGCTACGCGAAGGAGCTGCCGACGATCTTCATCGTCTCCGCGGTGGACCTCAAACCGGCGCCCGAGGGTGGCCCGGAACTGTCCGTCGTGGTCCACCGGGCTCCAGGGAAAAAGTGCGAGCGTTGCTGGGTGTACCGGGAGAGTGTCGGCCTGTCTGCGGAGTATCCGACCGTCTGCGAGCCCTGTGTCACTGTTCTGAGGAGTTCATAGTTGATGGTTCAGGGTTCATGGAACCGCTCGAACCCCGGCATATTTGGCGAGGACCCTCTTTCAAGCCAAGCCTCAACCATGAACTATGAACCATGAACACTGTGTCCTTCTATGTCATCGCCCTCACCATTACCCTTCTCGACCAGATCTCCAAGTTCTATGTCCAGGGAACCCTTCGATTAGGACAAGTCGTTCCCGTCATCCCGTCTTTTTTCAACCTCACCTACGTCTTGAATCCCGGCGCCGCCTTCGGCTTTCTATCCGGCGCCCCTGCCGCCCTTCGCCATCCCATGTTCACGGCCATCTCCATCTTCGCCGTTCTATTCATCATCTATTACCGGGCCCGGCACCGCCAGATGCGTCTCCTCCCTTCGGTCGGCCTCGCCTGTATCCTCGGCGGGGCCGTGGGGAATCTAATCGATCGCCTGCGTCTCGGCATGGTCGTGGACTTCTTGGATTTCTATTACAGGGCGTATCACTGGCCCGCCTTCAATGTCGCAGACTCCGCCATCACGGTCGGCGTCGGGCTGATGATCTTTGAGATCCTGACTGAACGGGAGAAGGGATGACCTGTGACGGAGACGCGGACGTATGAGGCCTCTGCCCGAGAGGCCGGGCGTCGTCTCGACCAATTCGTGGTGGAGTCGAGCGGCCTCTCCCGGGCCGCGGTTCAGCGCCTGATCCGTCAGGAGCGGGTGCGGGTCGGCGGCGAACCCCGAAAGGCCAGCTATCGCATCCGCGCGTGCGACCGGGTCACCGTCACCCTGCCGCCTCCCGAGCCACCCGGGATCGAGCCGGAGCCGGTCCCCCTCGATCTCCTGTACGAGGACCGGGATCTCTTGGTGGTCAATAAGCCATCTGGCCTCGTGGTCCATCCTGGGTCCGGGCGTCGGCGAGGGACGCTCGTCAATGCCCTGCTCCACCACGCTGCCGGGCTCAGCGCTGTCGGCGGAGTCGAGCGACCGGGGATCGTGCACCGGCTCGACCGGGAAACCTCCGGATGTCTGGTGGTGGCCAAGACGGACCTGGCGCATCAGCATCTCAGCCGGCAGTTTGAGGCTCGCCAGGTCAAGAAGACCTACCTGGCCCTGGTCCATGGTTCGGTCAAGGCGACAGAGGGGAGAATCACCCTGCCGGTCGGGCGGGATCAGCGGGAGCGGAAGCGGATGGGGGTGCGCACCCGCAAGGGGCGCGAG
>JAHFDE010000196.1 GCA_023249165.1 Candidatus Methylomirabilota bacterium
AAATCCTTCTCGCTTCCAACACCTCCTCAGGTGGAGCGAATCGCCGCACCGTAAAACCACAAGCCGCACAGCGCTGATATACAAAGGGCCACCCCCGTTCGTCCTGGACCTCGCCCACCCGAACGGTATGCGACCCACAGCACTGACTCGGGACGGGCGGGGAGATGATCCTCGCCGGGTAGGCGTTGATGGATCGCTTTTGGGCGCTGTATTCAACGATGGTTGCCATGGGTTTTTCCTCCAGGTTGTGCCTTTTCCGCACTGCCTTATTAGATACGTTTCGGCGCCAAAGGTTTCATCCCCTTCCCTCTGCCTTCCGTGGGCGCCCCCTCCGCGTTCCTCCTGCCTTTATGTACGATGGTGAGCGGCGGACGGATTGCCCCTGCGATAGGGATCTTTCGGTGAAGCAATGCCCCCACGAGGCATCACGGCACCGGCCTACGTGGCACGACTGAATCTGATGATCAGTTGGATCACTGCCTCAGGCGCGTCCAAGGACAGGAAGTGGCCGCCATCCTTCACAATGGTCATCGCCGCTCCCGGAATCGCTCGGTGGTTCGCAGCACGCTCTTCGGAGCGGGACCAGTCGTGTTCGCCGTAGAGTAACACCACCGGGACGGCAATCTTCGCATAGTCCACTCGGCCCTTATCCCAGCCCGCCCAGTGCCTCACAAGCGACATTTGGGCGAGATAGTGATGATGGCGGTTGCCGACTTCGTACATTTCGCGAAGTAGCGAGGCAGGCAGGGCGTCCTTGTGAAAGACCCCGCCCTCGATGATCTTTCTAAACACGCCGTACTGACGTAACCGCCAGAACGTTGATCCGAGAATCGGAACGTTATTCAACGCAAAGAGCAGGTTCGCGATGCCTGAACTTCTTCGAATGCCGCGACCTCTGTCGTAGTCGTAGGGATTTATGGCAATGACCCGCTTTACACGAGGATTGTGCCGCGCCGCCAACCTGAGTGGTATGCTCCCCCCGATGGACTCTCCGACCAAAGTCGCATTTTCGATGTTCAACTGCTCGAGGAACCCGGCGACGACGTTTGTGAAGAACTCAGGTGTATACTCCACGGTCGGGATGTCAGAGAAGCCGTGTCCCGGATAATCCAGGGCGTAGATCTTAAAATGATTGGATAGTTCTGGAATAACCTTCTGGAAGATATCGAGCTGCGTCCGTAACGTGTGCAGTAACACGAGAGCCGGCCCCTTCCCGACTTCCACGTAGCGCACGTCGATGCCGTTGACCTTTGCGTATTTGATGGGGATCTCGGGCGCCCAACTCAGTCGAGTCGGCGCGGCGGGGGCACGACGCAACGCCTCCACTACGTACGAGAGGAGCACAGGGACACCGACGAGTCCCACCAGGCTTACCATTACCAACGTCCAGCTATTACTCATGTTCCTCGCTCTCCGTTTCTCTTGTCTTGGGGCACCCTGACCGCCAAATCCAGCTTTGCCTAAGACGGGAAACATCTGCCAAACGCCAAGAGCAATCGCGGTGATCCTTTGATGCGGATTTTTCTTCGAATCAGCGCCCAGATGAGGTTCCGTTCCTTGGCCAAGAACCCAAGCCAGGTGCGGCTATCAGCCGTGATGTGGATGTCTGCGGCCCCCAGATGGCTGTCTTGCACCTGAAGGGTCTTGTCCCGAATGATGACTGTCGCCTCGCATTCCTCCTCGCCGGTAAAGGTGAAGTGATAGGTGGCATCGAGGCCTTCGGATTGGTTTCGCTGGAAGGCATGTGGCAGCCCGTTTAGGAACCCCCGGATCGAGACGGGTCGAAGGCCATTGCCAACTCGTTTTGTCTTCTTGTGCGGAAACCGACGAGCTACGTGCGCTTCGGCATCAGAACCGGGCACCACGTAAACGTTCTCGACCTTACTCTGCAACGGCTTAACCACGTCTTCCAAGTAACCCTTTCGGTTCGTCAGAAACGGACCGATGACATCCTCACCCGCAGGACAGACGGCCATGCAGTAGGCAGCCTTGTAATTGGCCCCGTAGGAGAGGCTTTGCCACATCGAGACCGATTCGGGGTCGGTCACCCTCTGCCGATAATCCTGAGCATTCTTGCTGTCCGCGATGTTCCCTACCCAGTCCGTGAATCCCCCCATGAACTCTCGGTAGTTATGCGTGTAGCATGATGAGAAATTGAAGTAGCCGTCCGCTCCGATGGCTCCTACGGGGCACGCGGACACGCACAGCTTGCACTCCAAGCAGGGATTGTAGTCAATCGGGCGGTCATACTGGGTCACCTCTGCGTCCATGAGAACGGTCCCCAGCAGGACGAAGTTCCCGAATTTCGGATGGATCACGTTGCGGTGGATCCCCATGTGGCCGAGACCTGCGGCAACCGCCACCGGCTTGTGCGAGACGACCCAGACCTTGCCGGGGAAGCGGCCCATCTCCATGGGGAACCCCATCGCCGGGTTGATGGCCCGAACTCCCCGCGACTCGAGAGCAGCTACAATCTTATGGGCGACCTCGTTAACGTGGTCGCCAGCGTGGTGGAACTCGACGTTCGCCACCGACCGGGCGGGACTCCGAATGGGCTCCCGATTCATCCGACAGACAAAGCTCACGAGGGTCTTGGTATGTGGAAAGTAGGTCAGGATGTCATCTCGTTGGTCGGCGACCTCCGGCCGGTCGATCTCGACAAAGCCAACTTCGTCCGCCCCTGCTTCGAGGCAAAGCTGACGTAGCCCGTCGGCATCGAGTTTGGACGGCGCGGCCCTGTCGGGGAGTATGCTCGTCCTTTCGTAGAACCGTTTCACCGTGGGGTGCTCACCAAGCTGTACCATCGGATCCTCCTTCACCATCCTCTTCCGACGCTCCAAGAACTCAAACCCATCCAGCGACCCTACAAGTGCATATACATCTATTTTCCCAAAAAAATTAGCTAGCCTGATGGCTCACCAAGTTCAACAGGTGCCAGGCGACCGGAGACCAACTCATCCCGTACCTGCTTTGGGAGTGGGATGTCCACCAGGGAGTCGCCGTGGATGTGACCGATTTCCCTTTTCCCCAGCCGATATTCTGTGCCGCCATAGCGGTGCGGATGGGCAGCGACTCCATCCCAGCTCAGCACAGCTTGCTGGATTATTTCGTTAGCCCCACTGATTGACATCTGTAACCTCTCTTTCACTCAGATGTGCTACTTGACATTGAGGGATAGGGTGTAACTACACGTATATACTCAAAAAAAATGCGCCTCAGCTCCCTCGCGCCACAGAGACCACGGCAGCTAATCCATCGCGGAGGCTCTTCCACCGTTCTTCACCCAGCCCTTTGACCACGTGGGTCTGGGCCTTTTGCCAGAACGGGTACCC
>JAHFDE010000065.1 GCA_023249165.1 Candidatus Methylomirabilota bacterium
ATTAGCCCGGATCGCCCGACAATCGGAAAAGATGGCGGCGGTGGGGAGCCTCGCCGCTGGCATCGCCCACGAGATCAACAATCCCATCGGGGTTATCACCTCGCGCGTGGAGCTCATGCTCATGGAGGCCCGCGAGAAGGGGCTCCCACCGGGGGTGACGCGGGACCTCCAGGTGATCGAGAAGCACGCCGGACGGGTGGCCAAGATCACTCAGGGTCTGCTCTCCTTCTCACGCCAAGCACCGTGGAAGCTGACGGACATGGATGTGAACCAGGTCGTCGAAGAGGCCCTCCTCTTGGTCGAGAAGCAGTTGACCAAGGAGCGGATCGTCTTGGAGAAGAATCTGGCACCCGGTCTTCCCAAGATCGCGGGGAGCCCCAATCACCTCGAGCAGGTCCTGGTGAACCTGCTGACCAATGCGCGGGAGGCGATGGTGAGCGGAGGGACAGTCCTGGTGGAGAGCCGTCGGGCGCACGAGATGATCGAGATTCGGGTCACGGACACGGGCCCGGGAATCCCCCCTGAGGTCATGGCCCGCATCTTCGACCCCTTCTTCACAACGAAAGAAGAGGGAACGGGGCTCGGCCTGAGCATCAGCTATGGAATCGTGCGGGAGCACGGCGGTACCATCACCATCGAGAGCCGACCGGCCGGGGGGAGCACCTTCATCGTTGAGCTTCCGATTCGAGGGACTTCCACGGAAGAGGGAACCCTGCATGGCGAAAGAGCGGATCCTCGTCATCGATGACGAGGAGGACATGCTAGAGAACTGCAGCCGGATCCTCAGCCGGTTGGGATACGAGCCGCTCCTGGAATCGGTTCCAGAGAAGGGGGTCGCGCGGTTCGAACACGAGCACCCGATGCTCACCCTGACGGACCTGCGCATGCCCGGGATGGATGGCCTTGCCGTCCTCCGGGCGATTCGACGCATTGATCCCGAGGCCCTGGTGATTCTCTTCACTGCCTTTGCGACGGTAGAGACGGCGGTCGAGGCGGTGAAAGAGGGGGCCTTTGATTACATCCCCAAGCCCTTCAGCGCCGATCAGCTCCGTGTCGCGCTGGAACGGGCCTTGACCCAACGACGACTGCTGGAAGAAAACCGCCGCCTCCGGGCGCAGCTCACCGAGACCTACCGGTTCGAGAATATCGTGGGCCGGAGCCGCGCCATGCTGCAGGTCTTCGACGTCATCAAGAAGGTGGCGGCCAGCGAGGCGAACATCCTCATCGTCGGCGAGAGTGGAACCGGCAAGGAGCTCGTCGCCAGGAGCATCCATGCCAACAGTGTGAGGGCGGCCCGCGCCTTTGTCCCGGTGGACTGCGCCTCTCTGCCCGAGCATCTCTTGGAGAGCGAACTCTTTGGCCACGAAAAGGGGGCCTTCACCGGTGCCCTGACCACGCGGCGGGGATTGTTCGAGGAAGCCCACGGGGGGACCGTCTTCCTCGATGAGGTGGGGGACATCCCCCTCTCCCTTCAGGCGAAGCTCCTGAGAGTTCTCCAGGAGCGCCAGGTCCGACGCGTCGGGGGCAACCGATTCATCGAGGTGGATGTCCGGGTCATCTCCGCCACCCACCGGAACCTGACGGCGATGGTCAAGGAAGGGGATTTTCGAGAGGACCTCTACTACCGCCTCAATGTGATCTCCTTGCCCCTGCCACCCCTGCGGGACAGAGCCGGCGACATCCCCCTCTTGGCGTATCACTTCTTCAGACGATATGCTGCCCAGAGTGGGAAAGACCTGAAGGGAATCGCCCCCGAGACCCTCGAGCTTCTGGAGCAGTATCCGTGGCCCGGAAACGTCCGGGAGCTGCAGAACGTGATGGAGCGGGCCGTCGTGTTGGCTGAAGGAGAGGCGGTTTCTCCCGCAGACCTCCCCGCCAGCCTCCGTCTCCCCCAGAAGGCGCCTGCCACCGCCGTGGCCGAGCACCTGACCCTCAAAGACGCGAAGCAGCAGTGGGTCGAGGCCTTGGAGCGGGACTATCTCATCGTCCTCCTTCAGAAACATCAGGGGAACATCTCCCAGGCCGCCAAGACCGCCGGCGTCGACCGCAAGACCATCCACCGCCTCCTCAAGCGATACCGGATCGAACACACCTGACGGCCGCAGTCAGCCGTCAGCTGTCGGCAGTCAGCAAGAGAATCCCTGACCGGCGACCGCTCGTTTGCTGATAGCTGACCGCTGGCTGCTGACGACTCGACTGAGCTCGCCGAAGTCAGCCGATTGATGGGGCAAGCGTACGGCGATGGGGCAATTCTGTCCCAGGCGAGGCGGAACCAGAGGGGCGCACGGCTTCATGGCTTCGCGTTGTGATCTGTCCCTCCCCGTGGCTGGCGTGGGACAGTGATGTCTCAGTGGGCCGGACGTGTTCCGTTTCATCTCGCGCTGTAGGCTGAGGCTCCTCCCCCTAAAATTCAGAGCTTACCTCTCTTTGGTACCACCTGTTGCGCAGTGGCACTCGGCTTGCTCATATTGTCGATGGATCGGCATGCGTAGGGAAGGGACGAGGGTCAATGGCGGCGCGGGAGCAGAGGAGGGGGGCATGGGGAAGACGGCGGACATCTTAACAGGATTCCCGAAGACCTGGATTCTCGATTATGGCGCCAAAGTCACGGTGCGCCCGATGGCCAAGGAGGACCGGGACAAGCTGGCGGACTTCTTCAAGCGCATTCCCGAGGGGGACCTGAGGTTCCTCAAGGATGACGTGACCGATATGCGGGTCATAGACCAGTGGGTGCGGGATCTGAACTACGATCGCGTCCTGCCGCTCGTGGTTGAGGCGGACGGTCGCATCATCGCCGATGGGTCGCTGCACCGCCGGAAGGAGGGCTGGCGCCGCCACCTCGCCAGCGTGCGGGTGGTCGTGGACGTCGCGCACCGGCACAAGGGGCTTGCGTCGCGGCTCATCGATGAGCTGGCGGACATCGCCATGAAGGAAGGGATCGAGCGACTCTACACTGAGCTTCCGACCGATGATCGGGCAGCCATCGAGGTCTTCCAGAAACGGGGCTTCAAGCAGGTGGCGCGGTTCGATCGCAACCTGCTGGATCACACGGGGAAGTATCACGATCTCGCGGTGTACCATCTGGACC
Source organism: Candidatus Methylomirabilota bacterium (assembly GCA_023249165.1). GTDB lineage: Bacteria > Methylomirabilota > Methylomirabilia > Methylomirabilales > CSP1-5 > CSP1-5. The sequence continues at coordinate 3,089 of JAHFDE010000065.1, forward strand.
TGGCCACGCGGCGATGAGCAGAAAGCACCCATGACCGTACCGGATGGGGTCCAATGACGGCTCAGATTGTCGTAGCGACAGATGGGTCAGCCACATCCAGCGAGGCCGTTCGCTTCGGTGCGACCCTGGCGAAGGCGTTGGGTGGCCGTCTGACCCTCGTCCACGTCGTGCCCGCGGAGGCGGGTCGCCTCGCGCCGTTCATCCGCGAAGCCTGTCCGCCGAGGGAGCGCCGAGCCGCCGAGGCACTCCTGCGCTCTGCCCAGGCTGACGCCGCGAAATGGGGGTCGCAGGCAGCCGTGCGAATGGCCGTCGGCCGGCCAGCCGAGGCGATTCTGCGGGCCGTGCGTGAAGTCCGTGCAGACATGCTGGTCGTGGGCACGCGGGGCCGTAAGGGCGTGGCTCGGATGTTCCTGGGGAGCGTTGCGGAGGCTCTCGCCAAGGTCGCCTCATGTCCGGTGGCGGTTGTCCGGGAGTTCCACCAGGCATCAACAGGGATCGGTCCGCTCCTTGCGCCGACCGACTTCTCAGAGGGGGCTGCTGATGCGGCCCGGACCGCCGCGCGTCTCGCGCGAAGGCTCGGAATCCGCCTCGTGCTGCTCCACATCCTGCCCGAGGTGGTCGCCCGGCGAGGGGATGATCCGAAGGCAACGCGGCGAGAGGAGCTGAGACTGCGCCGGGAGGCCGAGAACCGACTCCGGGCCGTGATCGAGACGCTTGACCTCGACTCCGGGCAGGGAGAGTCCATGCTCATGACCGGCGTGGACACGGCTGGGATCCTGCACGTCGCCCAGAAGATTCACGCGGGCTGCATCGTAATGGGAACGCGGGGGCTGACCGGCCTGCCGCGGGTGCTCCTGGGGAGCGTGACCGACCAGGTGCTGCGGCAGGCGCGCTGCCCCGTGCTGGTCGTCCCTCCGGGGGCAGCCAGGGGTGAGGGGTGGTGGGGCGAAGCGGCACCGTGACGGATAAGGAGCCTAGCCGTGCGCGAAATCCTCGATATTCCCGTTGGAGAGCTGATGTCGAAGCCGGTGGTGACGAACACCGCATCCGGACGATCCCCGTCGTCACCGATACAACCGCAGGGACCGTGGCAGATCGCGGTTCGGGACCGGAAGACTTCCCGCAAATGACCCCATCCTCTGGAGGATCATATGACACGCTTCGACAGAGCCGGGATCACGTTGCTGCTTCAGACCGACCGCTTCGGTCGAGAGCTTCACTTCTATAAGGAGGTCGGCTCCACCAGCCTGATTGCCCAGGAGTTGGGAAGGAAGGGGGAGGGCGAGGGGACGGCGGTGGTGGCTGATGCCCAGACGGCCGGGCTGGGCCGGGCCGGGAAGTCATGGTTCTCGCCCCCAGGGGTCAACCTCTATCTCTCGGTGGTCCTCCGGCCGCCTGTGCTGGCGCGCGAGGCGACCCTCCTCTCCTTGGTCGGCGCTGTCGCCACGACGGAGGCGATGAGGCGTGAGGGGGCCTTGGCCTTCATCAAGTGGCCGAACGATGTCCTGATCGGAGGGCGGAAGGTGGCCGGCATCCTAGCCGAGGCGGACTTCCGGGGCGAGCACATCGATTTCGTCGCCTTAGGGATCGGCGTCAATCTCAACGTCTCCCGGGCCGTGTTGAAGAAGGGTCTGGGCAAGGTTGCTGAAGGGGCCACATCCCTCAAGGAGGCCCTGGGCAAAGAGGTCGATCGGACCCGATTCGCGGCGTCCCTCCTCTCTCAACTGGAGGCGTGGTATCAACGATACCTCCAGGGGGGAAGGGACCTGATCCTCAGGGCATGGCTCGAGCGGTCCATGATGATGGGGCGTCGGGTCGAGGTCAAGATCAACGGACGGACCCTCACGGGGATCGTGTGGGGACTGGACGACTACGGCCTCCTCCTCTTGCGGACGGACAAAGGTCGCGTCGAGACCATCACGACAGGAGAGGTCCGCTTCCTGGACTGACACAGTTTAAAAAAGCAATTGTAAATTCCCCACCCTGCTAACACCCACCGGGTGAGGCAGTTGCCCCAACTGGGGCAGAACTGCCCCAGCCATCCAAATCTACATCGTTTAGTATTCTCCACGTCTTTTCACCCGTTGATGCCTTGACTTTCTGGGGCATCGCTGTCTCGGTTCCTACGGAGATCAGGAATCATCCTTTCGCTCTCCCTCCTTATTTTTGCCTCATACATCAACCACTTAGATCCTAAGAGTCCTGTCCCTCCGTCGGTGGCACTCTCATTGCTCCTCTTCGATGTGGATCAAGGAAGGCGACGAAACGAGGGGTGATCCTCCATGCGGTGGATAATCGGTTTGACCACGACCCTCCTGCTCCTCCTCCCGCACATCGGATGGGGGCAAAGCGAGCGGGCGCGGGTGGGGGCGCAGAACGTAAAGAACATCGAGATCGCCCTCTACATGTGGAAGCCCCAGGAGCTCATTGACCCCAAGGGGACCGGTCACCCTGAGCCCGCGGCACCGGCGACCCATCACCTGGACGTGCGGGTCTATGATCTGCGCCGGGCGATCTACATCCCGTACCTCAACGTCAAGGCGACCATTTCTGATTTGACCACGAAGCGCGAGTTTGCCGTGGAGCTCAGCCCCATGATCGGCGAGTGGATCCACTACGGGGCCAACGTCACCTTACCTCACCCAGGGACATACTCGATCCTGGTAGACGTCCAGCCCCCGGACATCGCTCGGTACAAGCACCTGGCGGACGTGTGGAACACCCCGATCCAGGCGGTCTTTACCTATGAGGTCCGCTAGGGGGTCGCGGATGAAGAAGATCGAAGCCATCATTAAGCCGGACCAGACTTTGGAGAGAGGAGGATGTGAGCTATGAGCGCAAATGAGCACCTCGAAGAACGCCGGGAGGCCTCGACGGCCTCGCTAGCACTGGTCGTGGGGATCTTGATTGGGACGGCGTTTGCCTTCCTGGCAGCCACGGCACCCTTCACGCACCTGATGGGCCACAGCCGGGCCGCGGTTGCGTCGGCGTTTCACGGGCTGAGCGCGTTCCTCTATCTGATCGTCGGGACCATCGGGCTCTATCTAGCGTGGCGCCTCTGGACGGGGCGGATCCGGGCCTTTGCTGATCTCCAGCTCCTGGCCACCGTCTCTGCGACGCTGTCCTTTATCGCCATCTTGTTCGGGAACTGGCTCTACATATACTACAGGGCCACGGACCCGGAGAGCCCACGGTCATGGTTCATGGCGAACATGCCGATGATCCACAAGATCTTTTTCGAGTTCAAGGAGTTCGTGGCGCTGTTTACGCTACCGTTGACCGTCGCCGCGGCGTTCATCCTCTGGTACTACGGCGCGCACGTGCTGGACCGGAAGTGGATGCGCTACACGGTCGCGGTGCTCCTGGCGCTGTCGTTTTTCTATCTAGTCGTCGCTTTCGGCCTGGGCGCTGCGGTCACCAAGCTTCGTCCTGCGTAGCGGGGAGAAGGCGGGAAAGGGGGGAGAAGCGGTGAACACCAAGCTTATCACACAGGATCGCGAGGTCGAGGTGGCCCGGACACCACCAGCCACCAGACACCGAGAGAGCGGGCCGGCGGTGGCCGCGATCATCTCAGCGATGCTCGGAATGCTCACGTTGGCGTTGGTCAATCTCGGCACGCAAGCATCGAAGGCCTTTAATACGTGGGTCCACGGGATTGGCAAGCTCTGGATGCCGGGGGCCGAGGGGATCGGGCCGTACTCGGGGAAAGAGACCCTCTCCGCGCTGGTGTGGATCGGCTCATGGATAGTCCTACATGTGGCGCTCAGGAACCGGGACCTGAACCTCGGCCGTTGGCTGATCGTCTTCCTGATCGGGATCGGCATCGCCACGACCCTCCTCTGGCCACCGGTCTTTGAGTACCTGGCGGGTCATTGACCCCAGGCTGAAGAAGGTAACAGCAGAGGCAAAGCGAAAGGGGGAAGCTCAATGAAGAAGGCTGTATGGGTTCTTGCTGCGTCGATAGCGCTGGGCACCGGAATAACCCTATCTCTCTGGAGCCCAGTGGAGGAAAGGGCCCAAGCATCACAAAAAATCACCGCTGAACTCTTACCCCCCCCTCGGGTTCCGCCTCCCATCACCCGTCGCGAGCCTGCCACTGTGGTGGTGCGGCTCGAGTCCTTCGAAAAGCGGGGACGGCTGGCTGATGGGGTCGAGTATGAGTTTTGGACGTTTGGTGATTCAGTTCCGGCTCCCTTGATCCGAATCCGGGAGGGGGACACGGTGGAGATTCACCTGAAGAATCATTCGAGCAGCAAATTTGCCCATTCCATCGATCTCCATGCTGTGACCGGCCCGGGAGGCGGTGCCAAGTTCACCCTGACAGCGCCGGGTCAGGAGACGGCCTTCACCTGGAAGGCGCTCAACCCCGGGCTCTACGTCTATCACTGCGCGACACCCATGGTCTCCCATCACATCGCCAACGGGATGTACGGGCTGATCCTGGTGGAACCCAAGGGGGGCCTGCCGCGGGTTGACCGGGAATACTACGTGATGCAGGGGGAATTCTACACGGCCGGGGGCTTGGGGGAGAAGGGGTTTCAGGCCTTCTCCTTCGAAAAGATGTTCAAGGAGCAACCCGAGTATGTGGTCTTCAACGGCTCGAGCGGTTCTCTGAGGGGAAAGAATGCCTTACAGGCTAAGGTCGGCGAAAAGATCCGCATCTTCTTTGGTGTGGGCGGACCCAATGTCACCTCAAGCTTCCACGTGATCGGGGAGATCTTCGACCGCGTGTATCCGGAAGCGGCGAGCGAGGCCCTCCGCAATGTCCAGACTACCCTCGTCCCGGCCGGCGGAGCAACCATGGTCGAGTTCCAGGTGAACGTGCCCGGCACATTCGTCCTGGTCGATCACAGCCTGACTCGCGTCGAGAAGGGGGCTATCGGGGAGCTCACCGTGGAGGGTGCAGAGGTCTCGGAGATCTTCCGTCCGGAGCGGATCGGTCTAACAGGCGGCACGGGCGCCCACTAACCAGACGGGTCTTGCCGAGGAAGACCGTGGACGAAAATACGCATCTGAAGGGCGCGCACGGGCCTGAGGCGGAGCATGAAGATGCTTGGGGACCCCGAAGTCCAGCGCCGGATACTCATAGTCGAAGATGACGAGGATATGCGAGAGAATCTCCGGCGGATCCTCACGCTGGCCGGATACCAGGTCCACCTGGCCCGAGACGGCAGCGAGGCCATCACCGCCCTTCAAACTGAGCCGTTTCATCTGGTCCTTACCGACCTGGTCATGCCGCGGATGGGAGGCCTGGAGCTCTTGCGGGAGATCCGGCGGCGAGAACGAGATCTGCCGGTCGTCTTCCTCACGGCCTTCGGCAAGCCGGCTGCCTTTGCGGAGGCCATGGATCTCGGGGCCATCGGTTTCATCACCAAGCCCTTTCACGCAAACTCCCTCTTGGCGGTCATCCGGGAAGTTATTGACAGGCCATGAAGGGGATGAGGTTGTTCTCGCGGGCCGAGCGGCAGGCCTTGCGCGTGGCCGCCGAGACGGTCGAGGCCCATCAGATGATCGAGCAGCTCAAGAGCTCGCAGATCCTGTCGGGCTACCGGGGGGCGCCTCCCTCGGACATCGACGCGATTGCGGACTGCCTCGAACGACTCTCGCAGCTCGCCCTGGACTTCCCGGAGCTTCACGAGCTCGACATGAACCCCTTGATCGTCTTTGAGCAGGGGAAGGGCGCCGCGGTCGTCGATGCTCGCATCTTCATCTCTTAGGGGCACCCAGGCGAGTGACGCATCGGTCCACCCCTGACCGCCCCGCTCCGGAGTGGGGTGCTGAGCGAAGAGGGATTTACTGTTTCAGGGTGGATCGCAAGCGGAGATACTGCTCCCTGCCCTGGGGCAGGCCCGCCTCTTCCGCCGCCTTGTATTTTTCCAGGGCTTGTTTGAGATCTCCTCTCGACTCGTAGAGGGTCCCGAGATTGAACAAGGACTTCCCGTACCTCGGGTTGATCTCTAACGCCCGCTTGTAAAAGCTCTCGGCCTCCTCGAATCTCTTCTGCTGGGGGGGCGATCCTCCTGCCCGAAGGGGTCCTCCAGGTTGAACCGAGCATCGAATACTCACACTGGTCTACGAACGATATAGCGATCGCCGGGTTTACCGTCTTCGAGGCGATCGTGATCGGAACGATCCGGGTGGACGAGCTCAACCGCGACATCGTGACCGCTGCGCTCACGCTGCGGTACGGGATCCTCGACCGGCTGCAGGCCGATGTCAGGGTCCCCGTCTTGTGGGGAGAGGCTTTTTGGGGTAGCATCTACCTACTGAAACCGTCCGGTCCGATGCCGTCGGGAGAGAGCGATGATGCGGGCGCTGTTGCTCGTGGACCACGGAAGCCGGCGGGGAGAGGCCAATACCGTCTTGGTCCAGGTGGCAGACATCATCCGCCGCCAGTCCGATTTTGCGGTGGTCCACTATGCCCATATGGAGATCGCCGAGCCGACCATCGCCCAGGGGTTTGACGCCTGTGTGGCCGATGGGGCGCGCGAGGTGATCGTCCACCCCTATTTTCTGGCGCCGGGATCGCACTACAACGAGGATATCCCGCGGCTGGTGGCAGAGGCGGCCGCCAACCATCCGGGGGTCCGTTGGACGATCACGGAGCCGCTCGGAATCCATCACAAGCTCTGCGAGGTCGTCCTGGAGCGGGTGGAGGCGGCGATCGAGCGCGCCGCCGGACCCCGGGCCCGCCGCACCTAGCCCGGATTATTCATCCAGGAATGAATAATCCGCCCTCCGGGCCGTTCGACATGCTCACGGTCCCGAGCAGAGCCGAGGGGCTTCGACTTCGCCCCGCGTTTACGGGGCGTCGCTCAGGGCTAGACTTCAGGCCAGTCACCCCCGGGGAAACCCTGTGCAGTCTGCGGGCTCGAACAGTCATTCCCCTGATGAGGGATGGTCGCCATGGGAGCCGACCCTGCGACGGCAAGGCGCGAAGAGGTGCGGCGCATGTTCGCGTCGATCGTGGGGCGGTACGACCTGCTCAACCGCCTGCTCAGCCTCCGTCGCGACGTCTACTGGCGCCGGGTTGCAGTTGCCCTGGGCGAGGTCCCCAGGGGTGGAGATGTCCTGGACCTCTGCGCCGGGACCGGCGATGTGGCGCTCGAGATCGTTCGGCAGGGTTCGGGGGCGCGGGTCATCGCCGTGGATAACTGTGAACCGATGCTGATCCGCGGCCTGCACAAGGCCAAGAGGGCGAACGCGGCGGATCAGATCCGTTTTGCGGTTGCCCCGGCCGAGGAGCTCCCCTTTGCCGATGCGACCTTCGATCGGGCCTTCGTGGCCTTCGGGGTTCGGAACATCGCCGACCGGCGACGGGGGCTCCGGGAGATGGCGAGGGTCCTGAAACCCGACGGACGGGCGATCATCCTGGAATTCTCCACCCCTTCGTCCCCCCTCTTTGGACCACTCTACCGGTTTTACTCCCATCGGATCCTGCCCTGGATCGGCGGTCTCTTGTCGGGTAACCGGGCCGCCTACGAGTATCTTCCGGCCTCGGTGGACGGCTTCCCCTCGCCGGAGGGGTTGCAGGCCCTGATGGAGGACGCGGGGTTCATCGATGTGTCGGTGGTCCATCTCACCTTCAGGATCGTGACCGTCCACCAGGGGAGAAAGGTCACCCGGCATGGTTGAAGCGCGCAAACCCCTCGGCCTCTTCGAACAGCTTGGTCTCTTTCTCGAGCTGATCAAGTTCCCGCATACGATCTTTGCCCTTCCCTTCGCCTTGACGGGTGCGGTCCTGGCCGCCCAGGGGTGGCCGGAGGGTGAGAAGGTCCTCTGGATCCTGGTGGCGATGGTAGGTGCCAGGACCGGGGCCATGGGGGTCAACCGGCTGGCGGACATGGAGCTGGATGCCCTGAACCCGCGGACCGCCCGTCGTCCCCTTCCCGTGGGCCTGATCCGCCCCCTGACGGTCCTGGTGATTGTGATCGTGTCCTTCGGCCTCCTGGTCTTTGCAGCGGCCCAACTGAATCGCCTGTGTCTGTACCTCTCACCC
>JAHFDE010000197.1 GCA_023249165.1 Candidatus Methylomirabilota bacterium
GGATCCTGGACCAGGTGGGGATTCACACGGATCTCACCCGGCGATGGTCGGGGCTTCGGTGAGCCGATCAGCGTCGCTCGCCCTCGAATTTTCCCGCCTGAATGTCTGCGATCATCTGGCGGTGCTGGCTGGTCATGAGCGCGCGCACCGCCTCGGGGGAAGGGTGTGGACCGAGGAGCTCGCTGTAGGGCGTCTTGATCTGGGCGACCACGGCGCCGCCGTGGTACGCGAGAGTCAGGACGTGAGGGGTGTCTCCCCCCACATCCTCAGTCTGGACGTGGTAGGCTTGCTGGCCACGGGACAGGTTTGTATTGAAGCCAGGGATCATGGCACGCTCCCGACGACCCCGAACCCGTCTTCGCGGGGGAGAGCTTACCACAGAATGCCACAGCCTCGCCAGGCATGTGCGGCCGAGGAGATCAGATGGCGGGTGCACGGATGAGGGTGGGCATCCTCTTCGGGGGCCGGTCGGGCGAACACGAGGTCTCCCTGGCCTCGGCCCGATCCGTCCTGGCTGCCTTGGACCCTTCTCGGTATGAGGTGCTCCCCATCGGGATCACGCCGCAGGGGGAGTGGGTCTTGGTGAAGGGGCCGGATCAACTGTCGGTGGAAAACGGGACCAGGGTCGGCGTCGTCCCGGGGTCGTCGGCACGACCGCTCGTGAGCACGGAACCGGAGGGGGCGGCCCGCTGGCTGCAGGAGTCCATCGATGTGGCCTTCCCCGTCCTGCATGGGACGTATGGGGAAGATGGGACGGTCCAAGGGCTGCTCGAGCTCTTGGGGGTGCCGTACGTGGGGTGCGGGGTCATGGCCTCGGCGCTCGGCATGGATAAGGTGGCGATGAGGGCTGCCTTCCAGCACGCCGGGCTCCCGGTCGTGGTGTATCGCGTCCTCACGGCCCGATCCTGGCGGGAAGACCCCGCCGCGGTCTTGAGCCTGCTGGAACAGACCTTTGTGTATCCGATCTTCGTCAAGCCCAGCAACCTGGGCTCGAGCGTCGGGGTGAGTCGGGCGACGCATCGTGTGAGTCTCGATCAGGCCATTGCCGAGGCCTTTCGATACGACCGCAAGATCCTGGTCGAGCAAGGCCTTGACTGCCGGGAGGTCGAGTGTGGGATCCTGGGCAACGATGCGCCGGAGGCGTCGGTCGTCGGCGAGATCGTCCCCAAACGGCTCTGGTACGATTACCGGGCCAAGTATGAGCCCGGCATGAGCGAGGTGAGGATTCCGGCTCCGCTCCCTCCACCCCTCGCCCGGGAGGTCCAGGCGCAGGCTATCAAGGCCTATCAGGCGATTGATTGCGCCGGGATGGCCCGGGTCGATTTCTTCCTGGAGCGGGACTCGGCACAGCTCTACGTCAATGAGATCAACACAATTCCCGGTTTCACGGCCACGTCGGTCTATCCCAAGCTCTGGGGGGCCAGCGGCCTGAGCTATCCGGATCTCGTGGACCGGCTGATCCAGCTCGCCCTGGAACGCCACGCCGAGCGGAGTCGGTGGGTCACCATCTATCAGCCGACGGATCGTTGACAACCTGTTCGCGCGGCTGGTAGGCTACTCCGTGGTTCGGGGAACGCCCCGGGAGGGTCCATGTTTCGGTTGATCCCCCGCCAAGAAAAATTCTTCGATCATTTCAAAGAGGCGGCGCAGAACGCCCTGGGAGGGGCCCAGGCCCTCAAGGAGATGTTCGACCACTATCGGGATCCCCAAGAATCGTGGAAGAGGATCGTGGACTTTGAGCACGAAGGGGACAAGATCACCCATCGCATCATGCGGATGCTGAACCAGACCTTCATCACCCCCATCGATCGGGAAGATATCCATGCGCTCACCACGGCCCTCGATAACGTCATGGATGCCATAGAGGCCGCGGCCTCGCGGATGGTCCTGTATAAGATCGAGGGGGTGACCCCTGAGGCCAAGAAGCTCTGCGCGATCATCGTGACCTCCGCCGAGCAGATGGTCAAGGCGGTCTCCCACATGCCCAAGCTGGAGGATGTCGAGGAGCACTGCATCGAGATTAATCGCTTAGAGAACGCGGCTGACGAGATCTACCGGGAGGCCACGGCCGCCCTGTTTGACGGCGAGCGCCCACCGCTGGACGTCATCAAGTGGAAGGAGATCTACGAGATCCTCGAGACGGCCACCGACCGCTGTGAGGACGTGGCGAATATTGTGGAGAGTATCGCCCTGAAGAACGCCTAATGCCGTTCCAACTTTCCCCGTCGAGGACAGCGTACGCGATCCGGAGTGCAGACAGGCCGGCGTCGTTGCCTGCGTTCGGGGCGATACGTTGGAACGGCACTAACCCTCTCGGCTCTCACTATGCCTGACGGCCTGCTCCTCGCCTCCCCAGTCCTCCTCCTGGTCCTGGCGGCAGAGTTCGTCAACGGCTGGACCGATGCCCCGAACGCCATTGCGACGGTCGTTTCGACCCGCGTCCTCTCTCCCTTTCAGGCCCTGATCATGGCCACGGTCCTCAACGTCGTAGGGACGATGTCGGGAACCGCGGTCGCCGCCACTATAGGCAAGGGCATTGTCAAGCCCGAGGTCATCAATCTCACCACGGTCGGGGCCGCGATGGTGGGGATCATCTTCTGGAGCACGCTGGCCTGGTACTACGGCCTGCCCACCAGTGAAACTCATGCCCTGGTCGCCGGCCTGACCGGTGCGGGCCTGGCCACCGCCGGCCCATCAGCGCTCCTCTGGGAAGGGTGGAGCAAGGTCCTGATCGGCCTTGTCTTTTCGACGTTTCTCGGCTTTTTCGGCGGGCTCTTCATCATGGGGACGTTGTACCGGCTGCTGGCCAACAGCCGGCCGGGAGCTGTCCGGCGAGGCTTTGGACGGCTTCAAATCCTCTCCGCCGCCTTCATGGCCTTCAGTCACGGATCAAACGACGGCCAGAAGTTCATCGGGGCCTTCAGTCTGGCCCTCCTCCTGGGCGGCATCCAGCCCGAATTCCAGATCCCGCTCTGGGTGATCCTCCTCTGCGCCCTCACCATGGGCGTGGGGACCGCCGTCGGCGGCTGGCGGATCGTCCGCACGATGGGACTGCGCCTCACCAAGCTTGAACCGGTGCAAGGTTTTGCCGCCGAGACGGGGGCCGCCCTCACCATCGAGTTGGCCTCCCGACTGGGTATCCCGCTGAGCACCACGCACACCATCAGCACGGCGATCGTAGGGGTGGGCGCGACCCAGCGCTTTTCCGCCGTCCGGTGGGGAGTCACGATGGAGATCGTCGCTGCCTGGATCCTGACCTTTCCTGTCTGCGGGCTGATCGCGTGGCTGGTGACCAAGGCGTTCGCGGCCCTCCCCTA
>JAHFDE010000066.1 GCA_023249165.1 Candidatus Methylomirabilota bacterium
GACCTCTCGCCCCTCCTCATCGAGCACCTTGAGCTCGATGCCAGGAAGGGGTTTTCCCACTGACCCGACCTTCCGTGGTCCCAAGAGCGGATTTTCGGTCAAGACGGGAGCGGCCTCGGTGAGTCCGTATCCTTCGTAGATGAGGATGCCGTAGCGCTCCTCAAATCGGCGGAGGGTCTCGAGGGGGAGCGGGGCCCCTCCTGAAATGGCGAAACGCACCCGTGAGAGATCCACGGACAGCGGAGGAAGTTGGGCCCAGAGGGCATACATCGACGGGACCGCGGCAACAACCGTGACCCGCCTCTCGGCCATCGCCCGCATGGTCTGGTCGGGGATGAAGCGAGGCTCGAGCACGATTGCCGCCCCGATATCCAACGGAAAGAGCATGAGGACGGTGGCGCCATAGGAGTGAAAGAGGGGAAGGACACAGAGGAACACGTCCCGTTCATCACAGGGAGCGATGTGTCGGAACGAGCTCATATTGCTTAACAGATTCTCATGGGAGAGGAGTGCTCCCTTGGGCCGCCCTGTGGTCCCGGAGGTGTACAGACACACCGCGACTTCGTGCAGCGCAGGAGCCGCGGCTTCCCCCGTCTCTCGGATGAGGTCATGACCACTGGTGATCCAAGAATCCCCGCCACCGTCGCCGTCCACGAGGACCACCTGCAACGGGTGAGTGAGCTTTTCGCGCGCCGCCTGGATCACCGGCAGAAACATCCGGCCGCTGATCATCCGGTGGATCGCGGCATCCTCCAGGATGTATCGAATCTCCTCACCTTTATAGAGCACATTCAGCGGCACCACAGTTCCCTGGGCCGCCAGGATGCCGAAATAGACCTGAACGAACTCGGGGACGTTCGGGAGCATGAGACCGACCCGCTCCCCCGGCTCGACCCCGAGCCGACGAAAGCCGGCCCCCAGGCGCTTCACGACTTCCCAGAGCTCTCCGTAGGTGAGCGACCGGTCGCCGCAGATGAGCGCCGTTCTCGTGGCAAACTTTTCCGTCGATCTCTGCAGGAGGTCGAGCAAGTTCACGATGAGCACCTCAGCCGCGACTTCGCCGGGATGCTATCAAAGCCCTCGAGGCAAGTCAACGAACTCGCCAGCCAGAAAACCCTCCGCACCCCGCATTGGGGAAACCCCATCCGGCTGAACAGACTGAAATGTAGGATCATGTAATGCCGGCCGACGCGATTCTGTAAGGGAAAAAGCAGGGAGGGTTCCTTCGCGCGCCTTGGAGAAAGAAAGGGCTAGAGGGTGCCGGGGAGGGTGGGCTGCTCGCCCCGTCCCTCGACCGTATCCAGCTTGGCCTCAAAGCGGGCCAACGCGCCCGCCGCCTCGTCGAACCGATTCTTGGCATCCGTGAGGTGTCTGCCGGCCAGTTCGAAGCGGTCCCGGAACTTCTTGAGATCGACTTGGAGCCGTCCGAGGAGCTCCATGATCTCCCGGGCGTTCTGCTCGATGCGCAGTCCCTTCAGCCCGAGGAGGATGGTCTGGAGGTAGGCGTAGAAGCTATTGGGAGAGACGGGGATCACCCGCCGCTCGTAGGCGTACGCCCGGACAGAGTCCTCCGCTTCGTCCTTCACCATCACCTCGTAGTAGACGTTTTCCGCCGGGATGTACATGAGGGCAAAGTCGAACGTGCCTTCGTCGGGCAGGATGTACTTGTTGGCGATTTCATTCACCCGCTGCTGCACATCCCTGAGAAACGCCTTCCGGGCCGCCCGCCGCCGTTCCTCGTCTCCCCCCCCATTTGCCTCCAGCATCTTCCGGAAGTTCTCCAGGGGAAACTTGGCGTCTACCGGGATCAGGTGACTCCCCAATCGGATGATGGCATCGACCCGCTCCCCGCTCCGGAAGGTGTACTGGAGCTGGAAGGCGTCGCCCGGGAGGATCTGGCTCAAGAGTTGCTCCAGGAGGGTTTCGCCGAAGCCGCCCCGGACTTGGGGGGGCCTGAGGATCTGTTGAAGACTCGCGATGTCCTGGCCCACCTCCAGCATGCGCCGCGTCGACTCGTCCAGTTTGCCGAGACTCCCCCGGACCTCGCCGACGACGGCGGCGGCTCGATCCAGCCGCTCTCCAATGGATTGATGGGCCTGTTGGATCAACACGGCGCTTTCCTGGAGCCGCTGATTCACCTGGGTGCCCATCTGGTGAAGCCCTTGGCTCACCGCGGTGCTGAACTGGGCGATGTCTTGCTGGAGCAGGAGGATCGAGGGATCTTGCTCCGTGCGCGCTTCTCGGAGACCCGTGAGAATCCGGGCCATCAACACGAGGCTGACCGCCAGGACGAGGAGAAGAGCGATACCCACGACGAGGAGAATGCCCGCCCAGTCCGACACGTCGTTGTCCTCAGTTCAGAAAGTCCTGCAGATGCCGGATCTTCGCCAATGCGAGGAGCTTTTTCTTCGCCCGCTCCTCCACCTGCCGGATCCGCTCCCGCGAGAGCCTGAATCGCTTTCCCACCTCCTCGAGCGTCATGGGCTCTCCCCCCCGGAGACCGTACCGCAGCTCGATGATCATCCGTTCCCGGGCACTGAGCCCCTTCAGCAACCGCTCCACCTCCTCCCCAAAGGCCTTGCGCACCAGCTCATCATCGGCGGGCGGGACGCGCTCTCTGCCAGCAATGAGCCCCCGCCCCTCCTCCCGACTCTCAATCTCCTCGAGCGAGGCCTGCGGCCTGTTGGTCTGCAGCAATTCGTCCACCTCCGCCCGCGTCAGGTGCAGTTCCTTGGCCAGCTCCTCCTCTGTCGGCTCCACGCCCTCCTGCTGCAGCTTCTCTGCCCGTAGGCTCCGCAGCTTACTGGCCAGGCGGATCTTGCGCGCCGGAAAGCGCAAGGCCCCGCTGGCCCGGCCCAGGGCCTGCATGATCGCCTGGCGGATCCACCACACGGCGTACGTAATGAATTTGACGTTGTACTCGGGGGAGAAGCGGCGGGCGGCCTCCAGCACTCCCAGGTTTCCCTCGTTGATCAGATCCAGGAGGGAGAGGCCATACCCCTGGTACTGCAGCGCCACCTTCACCACGAATCGCAGGTTCGCCTCGACGAGCTTCTTGAGGGCCTTCTCATCCCGCTTCTGGATTTGCTTGGCGAGGCGGAGCTCTTCGGCCTTGGTCAGGAGCGGGATGTTGACGATCCGGCGGAGATAGGCAGAGAGGGCCTCGTCGCTGATCTCCTCGTAGAACCCGGGTGTGCGTCGTGCCATGGGCTTTGGCACCCGTCATGGAGGGCTTAACCCTTCGTCGAGGGGATGACGATGAAGCGGCTACTCTTCCCGCGCTGCACCAGCAGCAGCATTTCCGTCTCGGGCCGGGACGCCTGGAGCATCGCGAGGAGGTCCTGGCGGCTCTTGACCGGCTGGCGGTCAACCTCCAGGATCACGTCTCCCGGTCGGAGCCCCCGGCGGAACGCGGGACTCCCCGGCTCGACCGACGAGACCAAGACCCCGCCCTCTTTCACCTGGAGTTTCTCTCGGAGTTCAGGGGTGAGATCCTGAACCGCAAACCCATGCCGTTCGAGGGGCTCCGGAGTTACGACCGTAGCCTCTTCGGTCGGCATCTGCCCCACGGTCGCGCTCAGGGTCGCGTCCTTGCCCTTGCGATTGACCTTGACCGCCACCTGTGTTCCCGGCCGAAGAGCAGCAACCAGCCGCTGAAGCCCGCGGACGTCGGTGACGGGTTTTCCACCAACCGCCTGGATCACGTCCCCCGTCGTGAGCCCGGCCTTCTCAGCGGGCCCCCCTTCAAGGACATCGCCAACCACGACGCCCTCTCCCGCCTTGACCCCGAACTGCCGGGCTAGCTCCGGGGTCAAGGGTTGAATGAGCACCCCGAGCCACCCCCGGGTAATCCGGCCCTCCTTGATCAGCTGCTCCATGATCTCCCGGGCGGGGGTGATGGGGATGGCAAAGCCGATGCCCTGGCCGCTCGCCACGATAGCGGTGTTGATCCCGATGACCTGCCCGTCGATGTTTAACAGGGGACCGCCGCTATTCCCCGGATTGATCGAGGCATCGGTCTGAATGAAATCCTCATAGGCCGTGATCCCCATGCCGGCGCGCCCGGTGGCGCTGATGACGCCGACCGTGACCGTGTGGCTCAGTCCAAAGGGATTGCCGATGGCGATCACAAAGTCACCGGTCCGGATCTTCGCCGAGTTCCCCAGGGGCGCCGGCTTGAGATCCTTGGCCCCCTCGATCCGGATCACGGCGAGATCGGTCTTGGGATCGGTCCCGATCACCTTGGCCTGAAAAGTCCGCTCGTCCACCAGCGTCACCTGGATCTCGTCGGCCTGCTCCACCACATGGTTATTCGTCAGGATGGTGCCCTTGACATCGATGATGACCCCGGACCCCAGACTCCGCCGCTCGAAAAATCGCTCGAAGAACTCCTCGCCAAAGAACTCGCGGAATGGGCCTCGGAAGAAGGGTTCGATCTCACGGCGGCTGGGCTGGACCTTTTGCGTCGTGCTCACGTTCACCACCGAAGGCTTGAGCCGCTCTGCCACCTCCACGAAGACTTGCTGCATGCGCTCCACCAGGGCACGATCCCTCGGGTCGGCGGCGCTGACAGAGGGGGGGAAAGCGATCACGACACACAGAGCGAGGAAAACCTTCATCATGGGCCAGAGCCCCTTTTGAGAAAGCCTCGTGACTCTACTCATCATGGGACAGGCCTCCACCTCGATTCTCTCCCGAAACTGGTTGACGCTAGCACAGGGAATCCGGACTGTCAATCGGGGGGCCAAGTAGGAGAGATCTGCAGGTCGTCAGCGGTCCCGATCCGACCGTCGAGCCCCGGGCTCGTCAACCGGTACGTCGGCTGGCGACGCTCATAGATCCAGGGGCGCCCCCAGGGATCCTGCAGGTCCCCGGCGTACAGTCCCTCGGTCCGGAGTTCGGTCAGGCTATTAGGGTACCCGAGGCGCAGCAGCAGATACTCGTCCAGGGCGCGGGGAAGCTCCCGTCCGGCGAGGGTGAGCCTCCGCGTCTGGACTTCGGCCTCTGCCACCAGCCGAGAGGAGGGGAACAAGCGCAGGGGATCATCGCTCGCGCGGAACAGAAGCACGAGAAAGGCGAGCGCCAGGGCTCCGGCCGCGCCCGGGGCGACCCACGAGGGAAGGCGTCTGGGGGCCCGCACGGGCCGGACCTCTCCCTCTCCCGCCCCGGCCTCGGCCCGCTGCTCGAGCTGCAGAGCTCCTGCCGCCAGCAGATCGGCGATCCCCTTGTAGGCGTCGAACTCTCCGAGGTCGCACAGCTCGGCAATCTCTCGGGCACTCCGTCGGCCATCCACCAGTTCGAGGACGGTGAGAGCCTCGGGAGGGGCCTGATCGCGATAGGCCGGCCGGTTACTTCGTCGGACGACCAGATCCAGCGAGGGGATCCGTCGTTCGATCATCGGCCACTCATCCATCTGACGGACGGCCTCCAGGAGGACGGTCTCCGTCCCCACGGGCGGGATCTGACCTCGACTCAGGTCCACCTGCGTTTGAGCGGCAAAGGTATACTTCCCATCCCGCCAGCGGAGGGCCCGGTAGAGGGTTTCGCGCACCAGGCGCTGCACCACCTTTTCGATATCGCGAGGGGAGACCCACTGCCCCTCCAGGAGGAAGGGGACCAGGCGCTGTCCCTTGCGGGCCCGCATCTGCCGCACCTCCTCCCACCGCTCCCGGGTGATCAGTTCACGGCGAGCCAGAACCCGGCCCAGGTCCGCCTCGAAAGCCTCGTCGGGGAGGGCCGCCCAAACCACCATGCCGTCCTGTACGACGACATTGATGGTTTCGTCTTTCCTCGTCAGGGTGAGGACGCCGGTCTTTCGCTGCATGCCGATCAGCTGGAGGATATCGACCAGGGCAAAGTCTTGGAGTGTCCCCTCTAGCGCCATGGCCCACCCCCCCACCTTGAGCGACCGCGGCTGAACGTGAACGCGCTGAAGAGATAGACGGAGAGGAGCACGAGAATGCTCAGAGATCCGTGGTACGGGAGCGATATGCCGGGAAGATACGTCGCCGGGGCGAGGAGTTGTCCGAGGAGCGGGGAGACAGCCAAGACCGTGGCAGTGAGCAACACAAAACCCTTGAAGGTCCGCCCCCGGTAGAGCCCCTCAACCCCCGGGATGAGCGCAAGGGCAACCTCGAGCAACTTCGACGGCCGCTTCATCTCTTCGAAGGGAAGACTCTTGATCATGCGAGGCATCTCCCCTGCCCGCGACCGCCGAATAATCGCACAGCGGGTGCAGAACCGGACCTCGCCCAGCAGCCGCTGACACCGGGGGCAGAAGACCCTGCCGCATTCCTGACACGCCCGGGCAAACCTCCGCCGCTTCCGCAACCACAGAATCCCCACGAAGGTCACGAGATACCCCCCCACCGCCCAAGGAAGTTGGGACAGGGAGATCCTCAGAAATCTTCCGCCCCACAACACCTCCACCATCTCCGGGGATGGTGCATCGAAGACGAGAATCCGGTGCCAGAGGTCTGTCACCGGAAGTGGCGCGTCGAGGATGACCCGCTTTCTCCCCTCTGCTCCCGCCCGTCGAATACGAGATTGCAGAGATGGCAGCTGGTGGATGGCCCGTGCATACTCCTGTTCCGCCTGTTCCAAGAGGAGCCGCTCCGTGAACAACTGGGAGAGATTGAAGTGCGGGTAGGCCAGGTCTGGACTCAAGGCAATGGCCTTTTCGTAGGCGGCCTGTGCCTGGGCCAGGTCCCCCGCGAGGAAGGCCAGGTTTCCCCGGTTGGTCCAGCTCGCCGCCTGAAGCGCCCCACCCCCCTTGACCTGAGAGTACCCCTCGATGCCGCGCACAAGCTCACCCCGAAGCCGATGCATCCGTCCGAGAGAAAACCGCGGCAGGGGGTCCTGGGGGGCCTCGTCCGCCCAGCGGAGCAGCGTGGCCTCTGTGGCGGCTTCGGGATCCCCCTCCTCGAGCCTGAGCAACGCGACAAATTTGGGCGAGGTCGTGCCGGTAATCAGGCTGGCGAGGAGACGATATCCCCCCGGAAGGAGCAGGAGGGAGAGGACTAAGGCGATCCAGAGCACGCGTTCTCGACCCTTGAGGTAGATCCCGAGAAGCACGAGAGTCAGCATGACGGCGGGCAGCAGGCCGAACCCGAGGATGACGGGAAGCAGGTACAGCATCACGAGGAGGAGCACCTGAGTCGCAGGGGAGAGCCGTCGTCGCCCCCACTCGGCGACGTCATGTTGGAAGAGGGGTGACACCCGCAGGACGAGTAAGACCCCTACCAGCAAGAGAGCGATGGGGAGTGCGAGCAGGAGAGAGGCTAGGATATTCGCCCAGTGGCTCGGCCCATACAGGGGCGAGGTCAGGCTGAGCCGCCAGCCCCACATCAGAGCGACAAGCCCCCCCGGATTGCCGCGGCCCAGCAAGATCCGGGCCCGGGCGAAGAAGACTTCGGGGAGGGCTGGGTCGAACTCCTCCGCCAAGTCTAACGCCCTCTCCGCCCCGGGCAGATCGTTCCGTGCGGCGAGCGCCCCGGCCGAGTGCGCCAGGTGCCAGCCCATATAGGCAATGCGATCGAGACCCAACCGGTCCCGAACCTCCCGAATCTGTCGCAGCTCGTGATCTGCCGCCCGGTCCTCGCCCAGGCGGAGAAACGCTCGATAGAGCAGCCACCGAACAGCCACGCGGTCCCCCGCCCGTTGAGAAGCCTCGGCGAGAGCAGCTGAAATGCCTCCCCCCTTGGTCAGGGTGGAGAGGGCTCCCCTGGCGAGGGGCAAGAACGGGTTCGACGCCTCTTGCCGGCCCACGTCCTGCAGGTTCGCCGCAAGCAGCGCGATGGTCGAGGCGTCCGGTGGCTTGCCCCCCTGAATGAACTGTTCGAGGGCCGACACTCTTCCAAACGCTCGCTGCCAGAGCGCGACGGCCTCTCGCACCTCGGTGAAGCCCGCCGTTTCCCCCCAGCGCGGGATCGCCACGATGAACAACAACAGCAGCCCGATTGTCCTGAAGTCTCTGAGCACCCTCACACTCAATATGCCACCTGTATTCTATGGAATTGCCCATATTTGCACGAACTATGCCAAGATGGCATGGGCGTTGACCCACTGGACCCCTCTGATATAATGCGCCCCCATGAAGCCCAGGGAGGGACCACTGTGCGATTCCCCGGTCGGCTCGCCTGCCTGTTGATGGGGGTCATCGGCCTGAGTGTGCTCACGGCTCCCCTTATCAAGGGGGCGGTCGAGTGGCTCCCGCAGGCCTTTCCCTCCTCAGCACTCTTCGACCTTGACACCGCGGGCGGCTCCTACGACTTTGGGCGAATCTACCGCCGTCTCTTGCTGCTGCTCACCCTGCTCTTGGGTACTCTCGGGCGGAAGTGGCTGGGGCCGATTTCCTTGAGAGGGATCGCGACCGGGCGCCGTCCGGGGCGCCAGCTCGGAAGCGGCTTCGTGCTCGGGTGCTTTTCCCTCGCACTCTTCCTTGCAATCTTCCTCCTGATGGGCGAACGTTCGCTCGCGCCGGCCGCTCCGGCAGACTGGTCCTGGCGCGCCGGCCGCGCCCTCGCCAGCGCCCTCGTCGTGGGAGTCGTGGAAGAGACGATCTTCCGTGGGTACCTGCTGGGGGGATTCCTGCGTGATGGGTCAAGGCTCGGTGCGGTGGTGTGGAGTAGCGCCCTTTTCTCTGCCGTTCACTTTCTCCGCGCGCCCGTCCGGGTCACCCCCGGCCTTCACCTGGGCGTGGGCTTTCAGGCCCTCGTCGCGCACCTCCATCCGCTCGG
Source organism: Candidatus Methylomirabilota bacterium (assembly GCA_023249165.1). Taxonomy (GTDB): domain Bacteria; phylum Methylomirabilota; class Methylomirabilia; order Methylomirabilales; family CSP1-5; genus CSP1-5. Next base: position 8,739 of record JAHFDE010000066.1, read on the forward strand.
ACGACCGGAGGTCTTCTTCCCCTTCGTCGGCCTCTTGCTGCTCGGTATGCTCCTTGCCTACGCCTATCTCTGGACCGACTCGCTCCCCTTCGCCATCGGCCTGCACGCCGGCTGGGTCTTTCTCGTCATGACCGCCGGCCTCCTGCTGCGGGAACCGACCGGAATCGAGTGGTTGTATGGCGAGCAGGGAGTTCTGGCCAGAGTGGTAGGATGGACCCTCCTCCTGCTGATGGTCCCCATGCTCCGCCTCTGGATTGTCTGGACTTCGAAGACGTCTCGCCGTTGACCGACGACTGAAGACCAGTTCATGGACTTCGACGAGCTCAGTCGAGTCGTTCAGAGTTCAGGGTTCAGGGTGTATTGATTAGAAAGTCTGATCTTGCCATGAACCACGAACCGTGAACTATGAACTGACCTGAACGGTCGTTGGTCATCTGTCATCGGTGAGCGGTCATCTGCGCCGTCGGCGCCCTCGGGCTTCCACCCGGACCGCTGCCCCCCGCCCCGCCTTCAGGAGACGCGCCGCGCTCCGCTGGTTCGCGAAGATTTCCAGATAGCCGGCACTCCCGAGGATGGCTCCCGTCTCCCCGGGCTTCAGGCGGTCATAGCTCTGCTGCAGTCCACGCATCGTCTGGCCTCTGATCGAGACTGTGATTCCCCTCTCCGGGTGCAGGGCCGAGATCTGGCGGCCTGAGATGTTCGTAATGAGATTCCCAAACCGATCCACATGGAGTATAGAGCCTACAAGGACCCGAGAACCTCTTTTCGCCGGGACCGGCAGGCGGAGGCGCACAGAGCGCGCCGTGGCCTGTCCAAAGCGATCAATGCCACTCCGACGCGACAGATGTCCTGCCACCGGGGCAAAGACGTCCCGCCCGTGAAAGGTCTGACTCACCGGATGGAGAAGATACGCTTCCGCGGTGATCTCCACGACCCGCCGGATCTCACCCGAGGCGAACAGATAGCTCAAGACCCCGTTGTCGGGCGCAACGTAGTACCCATGCCTGCCCTCGGCCACGAGACCCTTGCGCATGCCTCCCACGCCGGGATCAACCACCACCAGATGAACGGTCCCCTTGGGAAAGTACTGGTACGAACAGTCGAGGAGAAATGCCGCTTCGAGCACATCCTGGGGTGAGACGCCGTGGCACAGATCGACGATCTGCGCCCGAGGGTTGATCCCCAGGATCACCCCCTTCATGATCCCGACGAAGGGATCGGCGTGTCCGAAATCGGTGAGCAGGGTGATGATCCTCAAGGCTCCACCTTCACCAGGACTCCCCGGGCCTCAGCCACGACGACACCCTCGGCCGTGGCTGCCTGACTCTCCACCTCGACCGTCCTCCGCCCATTTCGGAGAATTCTCCCGGCAAAGTGAAGACGCTCCCCCACCCTGGCGGGTTGCCTGAGCCGGACCTCCAATTTGCCAGTCACGGCCCTCACGCCGCGGAGCCAACACCCGTTGACCATCACCTCGTCGAGGATGGTAGCGATGATGCCTCCATGGACGATGTCCCGGAAGCCCTGGAACGCCGGTGTCGGGAGAAAGCTCGTGCGCACCTCCGTCTGCCCGACGAGCTCGAAGTCGAGCTGGAGCCCGGCAGGATTCTTCTTGCCGCAGACAAAACACCTCTGATCATCCACAAGTTCCATCGCCTCCCCCTGCCTTCCTCCGTAGCGTCTGAAAAACTGGCAGTTGCCTGAAATTCGTCCACCGCCGACCGGAAAATCTCGCTGGCCAACTTTCCCGTTGACTTTCTCCGCTCCCCTCTTTAGAGATAGATAGATACCACGTGTTGCCGAAGTGGCGGAACTGGTAGACGCGCATGATTCAGGGTCATGTGGGCGTAAGCCTGTGGGGGTTCGAGTCCCCCCTTCGGCACCACTATTCTTGTCGCTTCTGCCGCCGCCAGTCCGCTTGATCTTACATACCCCCGGTGCCCCCTCGGCGAGCGTTCTAGGGCCGTTCCAACTTGCTGAGGCGAATTTGACCAGCCTGCCTTGCTGCAACGGTTGTGGGCGTGTGCAGCGCGCCTTTCACCGCTTCCCCCAAGCCCCGGGCCTCACTCGATCCCCTGTTGGCACATACCCTGCAGTATCTTTCTTGGTGTCACCACCAGGAGGTCGGGCGATGGACCTCGATTTCCCAGGCGAAACCTCAGGGGTAAGCCCTTATTTCGCGCCCGGATTTGCCCTCGGCTATGCTGCAGCACTGGCGCACCTTTGGGGACCAGAAGAGGCGGAGG
>JAHFDE010000067.1 GCA_023249165.1 Candidatus Methylomirabilota bacterium
TCTCCGCCCTGATGAGCTTTTTCGTCACCCACAAGTTTGCCGGCCCCCTCTACCGGATCGAGCAGATCCTGCGGAAGGTCGAGCAGGGACATCTGCCGGCGGCGGTTCGGATTCGGCGTGGTGATGACATTCAGGAGTTCGCGGACGTTGTCGAAAGCGCCTTCAAGGCGATCACCTTGGCCCTGACGGCGATCAAGGAGCAACAGGCCCTCGCCGTCAAGGAGCTCGCCGCCCTCCAGGGGAGGGTCACGGCGGACTCCAACGGGGAGATCCTGCGGCGTCTTGATGGGATAGCGCGTAATCACAAAGAGATCGAGAACATCCTGGCGAACTTCAAGATTTAAACCCAGCGCGGCCCCGACGCGGAGCCAGTGGAAGAACAAGGATACGTGTGCTAGAGGAGTCCCTTGACCGCCACCGTGGGGTCCTGGAGTTGGGCCTCTTTGCCGCTCAGATCCTTCTTGCCCCGGATGAGGCGCTGCAGGGCACCGAAATCCTTGGCACCGGTGTTCACGGCAAAGTACGCCGTCAAGACGTGCTGCTTGAGGAAGAGGACGGTGAAGGCCTTGTCCTCGAAGCGGCCGCGAAGCAGGACCTGGTCGTACTCGCTCTCGTCGCCGGCGAACTGCAGGTGGAGATCAAAAATATCTGACCAGACGTACGTGAGCAGGTCGTACTTTCTGTTGGCCCCGGCCATGTTCTGTCCGGCAATCTGCCCGCAGTACTCCGCATGGCCCCAGTGCTCGACCCGCCGCCGCTTGCCGAAGATCGGATCGAGGTAATTAGCAACATCACCTGCGGCATAGACATCGGGGTGAGACGCCTGGAGATATTCGTTCACCACGATGCCGTTGTCGACCTTCAGGCCAGCCTGCTGGGCCAGCTCCACATTGGGGACGATGCCAACGCCGATACACACGAAGTCGCAAGGGACCTCCCTCCCGGATCGGGTGACGACGGCGGAAGGCCTGGCTGTGCCCTTGATCTCGGCAGCCATCTCTTCGGTATAGAAGGTGACCCCCCTTTCAGTGCAGTAGCCCTGGAAGAAGCCTGCCAGGGTCGCATCGGCAAAGCGGGCCCAGATATGGGGTTGGGCTTCGATGACAGTGACCTGGACGCCTTGCTGCGTCAGGGAGGCGGCGACTTCCATTCCGATGAACCCGGCACCGATGAAGACCGCACGCTTGCCCGGGCTCGCCTCGGCATGAATGGCGGCAGAGTCATCAAGCGTCCGGAGGTAGTAGACAGCTGGCAGGTCGCTCCCCCGCAGCTTCAAGCGCACCGGCCGGCCGCCCGTGGCGATGAGAGCTTTTTCAAAAGTCACGGGCTCGCCCTTCGCGAGGATGGCGGTCTTGTTGGGCAGGTCCAGCTGCTTTACGGCGACCCCGAGAATGAGATCGATGCCGTGGTCGCGGAAATACTGCTCGGGATCGAAGAAGAGGGCTTCTCGGGGCTTTTCGCCGCGGAGAAATTCCTTGGACAGGGGCGGGCGATCGTAGGGCACGTATGGTTCCTCGCCCACCAGGGTAATGGGACCCTGGGGATCCGCTTTCCGGATCTGCTTGGCCGCCTGGCTCGAGGCGAGGCCACCGCCAATGAGCAGGTATTTGGTGGATTTCATAAGGCCCTCCTTATTCGCCGAGTGGTGCCTCTCTTGTACACCGAGACATCTCTCCTGTGTCAAGCCCTCTCTCCAAGTCCTGGCGCCCGTCGATTTCCGGTCAACCGTCCGGAATCCGTCCCCAATAGACAGACCTCCGCCGTCACCCCCGCTTGAATTCTCGCAACTTCTGCCGAGCCCCCTCTTGGCACACGGATTGCGACCTGCAGTCCCGCAGAGACCCACTCCTGATCATCACGCCATTGATCGAAGCAGATCGCACCGTTCAACCAACACATCACAGGGGAGGCGAAAATGATGAACAGACCAGAGAGTTCTGGATGGCCCGCCCTCCTCACTACACCTGTGGCGGTTGTTGATCGTCAAGAATATGATGTCCTGATTGCGGACAGAGAGTTCCTTTCGACGGCCTTTGTTCGGCACAGAATCTGGACGATCCTCGGGGTCTTCACCCTCATCATCACCACGGCGCTTGTGGGGTTCGTCGGAGGCTTTTGGGTCGGGCAGCACACCAATGACGAGTCGTTCAAAGCCGCATGCTCACGGGTCGTCGATGAGACCCTCAGAAGCGCCAAACCCCAGCGGAGCAGGGTGGCGCATGTCGAAGATATCGCTGCCGGCCCGGTGCACGAGGTGAGCCAGTGACCGCTCACCCTCTTCGATCATGTCCGCGGGATCGAGGAACGCCTGAGCACGGCCCCCGAGCGCCACGGCGAACCGCTCCGAGGACCGTTCCACGGTTATTGGAAGCTTTGGGTGGGGGACTATCGGGTCGTGTACCGGATCGTCAAGCAGGAAGTATGGATCCTAGCGATTCTGCACCGAAAGAGAGTGTACGAGCTGGCACAGCCCCGCCGCGGCTGGCGCCCGCCATCGCTTGACTGAAGCTGGTGCCTTCTCGCGCCGTCTCTCAGCAGTCCCGCACCCTACAACCTAGAGCCGGCGAGCAGACCGATGACGAATCCGAGGAGGAGTACTGTAAGCGAAATAGATGTGAGCTCTGCCCCATTCATTGCCGGGCCTCCCTGAACCTTTGACCTTTTCTACCCTTTTTGACCAGGTCCGCTCCCGCTTTCCCAAAAAAAAAGACGCCTTCGCGGGCGATACTCCGTCTGCGAAGGCGTCAGAAGTATCTGATACGCCGTCGGAAACTCCGGGGGGGGCCGTGGTTATGAACCCCCGGTGTCATCTGACGACTACCTCAGGGGGAGCTTGCTACCCCCTTAAATATGGGTGATCTGCGCAACAACCCGAGGGGTTGTCTGGGGGGTAAGATTCTTACCCGATCGCATCGCCCTTGTCAAGCCCAAACTCTGCTTCTCCCACGGGCGATTTAGAGGCCAGGTCCAGAGCCAGGGGCAACTTGCAAAATCGAGACTCGTCTCTGAACCCACCTAGGCAGGAACGCGACTACGAGGATTGTCGAGATTTCAAAGTCGGACCCCAGGCCCGGACCTCAGAGCCGCACAAGGGGCTCCGCGGTTCGTTCACCGCGCCTGCGAGGTGGCCTGCATCTCACGTTACTTCACAAGTCCGAGAACGGCGGCCAGGCCAAAAGCCCACAAGAAAGCTGCCATGCCGTACATCAGTATTCGATTCTTGACCCAGGGTAGACGTCCCTCGAAATGTTGGCGTTTTTGCGGGTCGCTCGGAAACCAGCCAGCACCTATACAGAACGCAAAGAAGCCGGCCCCAATCATGATAATTCCTTCAAACCAGTGCATGTCTCCTCCCCCTCCGCTCCGATTCCCCTGGCCCCTGAGAAAAGAAAAACGCCCCCCGGGCTGTGTTTCTGTCGAGGGCGGTGCAAGGCATGTGCCTGCGGTGGGCCGGGTGCGATGCCTCCCCTGGCTCCATGGCAACTACCTGCTGAGTCTTGGCACCCCTCGATTTCCGGGCAGCCGTTCAAAAACCGGCCCCATGAGACGAGGCCCGTCGCCGCAACCGCTTGGATTTCAACAACTTCCGACGGGCAGCTCTTGGCACACGGATTGCGGCTACCACGCTCAGTGATGGCAACTCCCAATGATGACGAACGGGATGGGGGGACCAAACCCTCAAAGCCACACATGAAGGGGGAGTGAAAATAGTGAAAATGACGAACGGAGCGCAGGAATCTCAGCGCGCCGCTCTCCTGACGAAACCTGTGGTGGTCGTTGATCGTGAGGGATTCGAGGCGGTGATCGCGGAGCGAGACCTCCTTTCGACGGCCTCTGATCGGCAGAGAGTCCGGACGATCCTCGGGGTCTTCACCCTCATCATGATCGCAGCACTTCTGGGATTTTTCGGAGGCTTTTGGGTCGGGCAGCATGCCAATGACGAGTCGTTCAAGGCCGCGTGCTCGCGGGTCGTGGATGAGGCCATGAAAGACGTCAAATGCCCGAATGGGAACGTGGGACAGATCCGAGATGTCCCTGCCGACCAGGTGCAGAAGGTTCGTCGCTAGGCCGCATGAGTCGGCCTATGGCTTGATCTTGGTGCCCAGCACCTCCAGGAACCGGGCCAGCCATGCCTCCCTCCTTGCTGTTCCACAGCCCTTGCGGGTCGGTGCCCTCTCATCGCGAAACCTCATGGATCCACCGCTTACCGGTCCACGCGCGGCGCTCGCACGCCGAGGTGCTCGCGCGTCGGCGGGCCCCCGACCCAGTCCACGTCCCACGGCCCGTCGACGGTGATGAGCACCATTTGATACCCGTCCTCACCGGGCGTGAGCCAGGCCTGGTGCACCATGCGGGCGGGGATGTAGTTGAACGAGCCTTTGGGAAGCCCGACGATCTCGCCATCCCCGAGCTGGGCGGCGAACGCGCCGGAAAGCACCGTGTGCGTCTCGTTCGCGGAGTGCCAGTGCGGCGGCACGTGCATCGGTCTGCGCGTGCGGATCATCAGGTGGGTCGCCTGCGTGACCGGGTGCACGTGCAAGATGGCAAGCTCCGGCGAATCCTCGCCGAGCTCCGGCATCATCCGCTCCCACTTCACATTTTGCGCCTTGAGGTTGATCGGCTCGCCGAGCGGCACGGGCCGGCCGGGCTGCCAGCCGGCCTCCTGGCATGCCCCCGTGCCCAGGAGGAAGAACCACAAGAGCGCTACTATATACAAGCGCGCGGTCCATGAAGAGCGCATCAGCATGACCTCCCCTTCGAACAGCATCTACAGAGGGATTTCAACCCGTGAGCGAAAAAGGTGTCAGACACCATTTTTCTCTTTGGGTCGCGGCGAATGCCCCGCCACACTCCTCGCCCCTGAACGGCACAATCTTGACTCTCGCCATCCCCCTATTCACCTATTCAAGCTTGACCCTGTCCGCGCATGAGGGCAAAGCCCATCGCCAGGCGGCGAGAAATCCAGAGGAGGTAGGACAGAACCAGCCAGCCAACAATGATGACGAAGGCGATCACCACGAACACCAGGAAGTCCGTGAAGAATTGAATCACCCTCGACAGCCTCTCGTACACCCGTTCGGCGTTTCCGGCGAACTCGTCGAAGTAATCCCTCAGCTTCTCCAGTTTCTTGATCTCGGCTCCGATGTTCTGAAAGTCCACGGCCAGGTCCGTGACCGGGGATAGTGGCTCAAGGATCTTGTTGAAGGCGGCGTTGAGGCCGTTGCGGATTTTTTGCATTTCTGGAGGCGGCACGAGCGGTATATTGATTTTGTTGATCTCCCTTTCGATAGCCGTCGTCGTTCTCGTGATCTGGCGGGCAATTCCTGCCACCTTCCTTTGCGCGCTGGTGGCGTGCTTGTTGATCTCAGCCGCCACGTCCTGAGCGGCTCGCTTCGCGTCGCTGGCAGCCTTCTGCATGTCGCGGGCGGCATCCCGCATCTCCCTCACGAGGGGGGCCACATACATAAATCCAATGAGCATGAGGACTAGAATTAGCACCCCAGGTAAGAAGGTGTTTATGACTATGACGAGCCCGCTGAGCCGCTGCAGTTTCTCGCCTGTGCTCACGTCATCCCTCCTCCGCTTCGGCGAATTCCCCGTCGGAACGACCTCGCGCCCAGCCATCCCTTCATTCACCGATTTAATCCCAACCCCCGTTGCCACTGAGGGAACAGTATTTGTCAACAAAAGATTTGACCCCTTTGCCCTTTTTCACCTATTCAAGCCTAACCCCCGTCCCTCTCTTTATTCCACCGGTCCGATCCCGCGACGCCGAAAGATCTGGCACAGCCGGGTGAGGTGACGCCGGTCGTAGAGGTTGCGGTCAGCATCCAGGATGGCCCGGCCACCCCGGGCAAAGGTGGTAAAGCCGTCAAGTTGGAAGTGACTATCAATGATGATCGTGTCCGCGACCTTTCGGCCGAGAACCTCCCAGATCTCCCACAGGGTCGCGGACCAGATCTTCCCGTTCTCGTGCTCGTCGGCACGGCGGGAGTGGTCGAAGCTCTCATAGGTCAGCGGTTCGTCCACCCGCCGAAGGCAGGGCGGGTCGGCTTGTCGGAGATGGGGGTTAGCAAGCCCATCCCACGAGGCCACGGCGGTCCGGAACCGCGCCGGCTTCTTGGCGGCGAAGAAGCTCGCGGCAAAGTAGTCCCCGAAGCCCTCACCCATGGCCGCGGCCTCAGGCGACTGCCCAAAGTCCGGACAGATGGCATCCTGCAGGGCGTGGCCAAACTCGTGCAGAATGACCTCGGCATCCTCTGCATCGTCCACGCCGCCCGTACCGAAGGTGAGGGACCGCTCGCCGGGGCTGTACCACGAGTTGTCGTCCCGGGTGCCATGCGCATTGACCTCGATGGGCTTCCGAAAGATGGCGCGTCGACCCGTGTAGCCCAGTGATTCCAAATGCCGGATGGCCTCGTTGATGTGATAGTAGACCATGGCCTCGTCAAACCCCCGCTGGGTGCTTCTCGCCTCCAATCTACCGTCGCCGCGCCTGACACGGTTGGGGGTGAGACGGGTCGAAATCCGAAGGCCATCCAGGTAGTGTCCTCTTCCCCTCAGGTCCCGCAACACAACCTTGCGATAGGCTTCCTCCGGCGGCCGTCTCGGTCGGCCCTTGTCGGTGAGCGGCTGCCAGTCTGGGGCGGCTGTGACCGGATTCGGATCGAAGATCAGCGCGGACCACGTCAGCCATGCCAGGTTGTCGTATTTGCTGAGGATACGGCCCTTCTCGCCGTCAACATAGATGAGCCACTCGGACCGGGGCCGCTCCCGGTGGACCCGGATCTTGAACGCCGGATGGATCAATCGCTTGGCCGGGTACCAGACGCGCTTGATTTCCGTGATCCGCGCGTTGTTCTCCGCGCCCGACACACTTCGCAGCGCCCGCCGACGGGCGCTCCTCTCGGAGATCTGAAAATCCGCCTTCCGCGGCAGTAGCTCGCGCGGCACCGCGCGGTTCTTGACCAGGTATCCCCGCCGGTCGCGGTCGATGTGAACGGTGACGTAGGCCCGGTGGATGGGCATCCCCAGGTGGCGGTGCTGGAAGATCACGTGCCAGGCGCCGAGGCTCTCAATCACCCGGCGGAGGCGCAGCCGGGGGATGAGTGGCGCGATGCCCAGGAAATCCCCGTTAGCTTGAAGGAAGTCCCGTGCGGCCACGACCGGCTTGCGAGGGCCCGGCGAGGTCCGGAATCCCCAGACCTCCTTCGGCGTGCCATAGTTCTTTCCCGGAATCGTCCTGCACGTCTTCGGATTCAGCTTGTTCATGACCACCTTCGTGTAGCGGAACTCCCTATGATCGCTGAGGCGCAAAAAAGGTGTCAGACACCATTTTCCACGGGTCCTCTATGAGGCCCTGAAAGGCATCAAATCCCAGGGTAGGAACGGGGTGCAGATCGAAGATCTCCCTGCCGACCAAGTGCAGAAGGTTCGTCACTAGGCTGCACAGCACGCGGGCGTAGGAGCGGCAGAGCCCGCCCGCGGTCCCGGCATTTCCCGCCACATTCGTCGCGTCTGAACGGTACAGCCTCGCGCCCCGCCATCCCTGTCCCCTTTTCTTCCCCGACGGCTCGGACTAAGCCCACTTCTTTCCCAACGCCCCTAGATTCGCGCGCGCGAGGTCTTCGGGCGTCATGGCAATCCGAAACTCCACTTCGGCATTGAATGTGAGAAACCACGGCTCGGCCAACATCGGGACCTCGGACGGATCCTTGACGTTGACGACCAAGGTGCCACCACGCCGGCCGTTCTGCTCGGAGAAATAGACAGCTTCGGGCTTGATGGCCTCGAGAATTCGCTGGATCTTCTGCCCTGCGGTGCCATCCCGAACGGCGGTGTTGAACGGTTCGAGCGGGAGCTGAACGTGCATAAGCATGCGCATGACTGACCTCCAGGTGTCGTGTGGTTTCTTCCTTGGCAATTGAAGACTGGACCCCTTCACTCTTCCAGAATGTATCTCAAGCATCGATCGAACCGCGGAACCTATCCTTGTTCTTTTCTAGGATCTTGAGGGCAGCCTTTCGAACGTTAATCTCTGAGTCCTTGAGCAGGGGTTCAATCTCGCCTCGCAATGATTCAAGAACACTCTCGCCGCCTTGTTCGGCAAGTCTTTTGAGCGCCAGCTCTCGAATCCGGCCGTCTTCGTCCTTCAGGCATCGCCGGTACACCTCGAGGTACTCTTGGACCACGGTCATCGGTCCCAAACAGACCAGGGCATCAAAGCGGAGTTCAGCATCCTCGTGGTCCAAGTAGTTGAGATAGACCTTCTTGACTTCTTCTGCCTTGGAATAGAATCGCCAAAGGTTAAAGAGGATGCTTCTCTTTTGCTCTAAGGAACCATGGTCAAGTCGGTCCAAGAGCAGCCCCAAAATTCTATCATCCCTCAGATTGCACAGGGCATCGACGGCTGTTTGCTGAATTCGAACCTCGCTGTCATAGAGGCGCCCGATCAAAGGAATCGCTGCCTGAAAATTTCCCTCCCATCCCAGTGCGAAGGTCGCATGAAGCCGCTGTTCCGCATCTGAGTTTTCGACATCTTTCAGCAGTTTGTCGCGTAGTGGCTGAGGGTCCTTTAAGAACGGACCGATCACACTCAACTGGATGGCGGCATCGTGGCGAATCTCTTCGTTTTCCGAAGGATCGGTCATCACATCGTGCAGAGGCCAAACGAGCTCCTCTTTAGCGAAGCTCCCGAGAACGACCATGATGCTGTGTTTCAGATCCCGGTCGGCGTACTTCAAGGCCTTCAGAAGCACAGGGATGGCCTGATCGGCTTCCTCAGAGAATAAGTCGAGGGATCCAACATATTTCTTGGCCTTCTCAAGAATACGCTCTCTCGGGTCAAATTCGATGACACGATTCTTTTTCATCGGGTTCGCCTTTGCCCAAGCTCGACACCGTCCTCATTTTACACCCCGTTCACCGTCAGCGTATCACCTAAACTGCTTGCTTGACACGTAGATGAGTCTCGGCTATAGTATGAGTATTAACAAGTATTACCATGGAGGATGCCGTGCGAACGACCAAGATCCTGTCCCTCTCACTCCCCCCCGAACTCCTGCGGGAGGCCGAGCGCGTGGCAAAGAATGAGGGCAGAACGAAAAGCGAGCTGTTCCGGGAGGCGCTCCGCCGGTATATCCAGGAGCGGCGGTGGACCGAGCTTCGGCGGTACGGCGCCCAGCGGGTGCGGAAGCTCGGCATGAGAGAGACGGAGGTCGGGCGCGCCATCGACGCATACCGGAAAGGGCGGTAGTGCGCGCGGTGGCCGATAGCAACGTGTATATCTCTGCGCTCAACTTCGGCGGCACGGCCGAGGAAGTCGTAGCGCTCGGAAGAGCCCAGACGCTCCAACTCTTCGTCTCCCCTTCCATCCTCAAGGAAATCGAGGGGGTCTTACTTCGTAAATTTCAATGGTCCGGCGCGCGCACGCGGCAGGCCATCGCCGTCATCCAAGAGTTCGCCCGGCTCGTCCACCCGCAGGAAACGATCCGGCTCATCACTGAGGACGAACCAGATAACCGCATTCTCGAATGTGCCATCGAAGCGAAAGCGGAGGTGGTGATCACGGGAGATGAACACTTGCGACAACTCAAGACCTTTCGGGGCATTCCCATCCTGAGTCCTGGGGAGTTCTTGGAAGAGTACGGGATAAGACGGTGAGATAGGCGGCCCCCGCCCCACTCCTCACACCTGAACGGCACAATCCTGCCTCTCGCCATCCCCCCATTTACCTATTCAACCCTGGATCCCACCGTCCTCTGATCCAGTCACAATTGACAATTGAAGATCTGACCGCTTTGCTCTTGTATCCAGACTCCCCAGAGCAGGCAGAAGGAGAAGATCTTAGGGGAGAATGCGGCAAGCTTGCTCCATGTCTAGGCCTGGCCCATTCTTTTAGCCAAACGGTAGGCGTCCACCATACTCCAGGCGTAGCAGATAAGAAGGAGGAACAGGGCCACGGTTACTAGCCCTATCTGCTTCGGGAGTTCCCCTCTCAGGAGGGCATCCATAGAAGGGAGCAACGCCGAGGTCTCCCAACTAGCGACCAGGCCCGCGACGAAAAAGGCCACCCCCTTCCCGAACTGCCGGTTATAGAATTGTCCCAGTCCTGGAAAGATAGCCGACAGCACGAGGGCCACACCTGGATTTCTCGCTCGCATACGGTCCCTTCTCGGCCCGTCCGCTACCGCTCGTGATCAATGAATCCCCGACAGGCACTACGCTCGACAAAGATCACGAAAAGTTCGACCGCGGGGACATCAACCTGAACAGCCGTCCCTTTCCCCATGCTGTATTCGCGGACGTCCGGGCGATGGCCGGCCGTGCGCATTTTTTCGATAAACTGGTACGGATCCTTGACCTGGCCCCACTCGGGATTCTTCCGGCCCAACACCGACAACGGAGCGCACTCGCCATGCCTGCTCATCAGAAACCACTCGCCGTTCTCTCCCAGCGCGCCTGCGGAAACCAGGCAGAGGGCGGAAACGACCGCACCCGCGCGCCTCATCCGGCACCGCCTAACCCTGCGCACCAGCCTCGTCCATAGGCTTCGCCCAGATCATGCGCCCGACCCCGCCCTGGGTCTCGGCGCATTTCACCTATTCAACCCCGACCCCCGTCGCTGCCCCACCGTCGATCATGCCGGAGGTGGAATGAAATTGTACTTATCCCCATTTCCTCCACATAGTACTCCAAAACCCTCTCTTCATGGGTCTTCCTCCCTATTGTGCAACCCGCCGGCGGGCTCGGCGAATTCCCCGCCACACTCCTCGCACCTGAACGGAACAACCTCGCGCCTCGCCATCCCTCATTCACCTATTCGCATTCGGCGACAGGGGGGTTTCGACAACAAGCGACTTGACCCCAATGCCAACCCACACGATTTCCAATCACTGAGGGCACTCCGTACACTCGATGACTAA
>JAHFDE010000198.1 GCA_023249165.1 Candidatus Methylomirabilota bacterium
TCCGGGGAATAGAATCCGAAAAAGTTGGGATCTGCTGTTGCCTCGATGACCAGGGCGTATGGGAGATCGATCATGCTACCGCCCCCTCCATGCCATGGGCCTATGCCCTGCCGGCCAGTTTCCTCTTCACCACCCCGATCACCTCCCCGGCAAGCCCCAGCGCGCGCTGCGCATCGCTCTCATCGAACGCCTCGGCCGGGATGCCCCCGGGGAGGCTATTGGGATACCGGGTCGGCAGATAGTAGTGATCGAGCGGCGCAGCCTTCGGCTTCAGCGCACGGAATTCCCCATCGAGATTCCCGCATTCGCTGGCCAGCTCGGCCACCGAGTGACCGAGAACCTGCTCTGCCCCCTGAGCGTAGAGAAACGCCTTCAAGGCCTTCTCGGCCGCCTGCTGGCAGAGAAAACAGGCAAGGCTGTAGCGGCCACCGGCACGGCTGTAGTCGGCGTCGCTCAGGTCGTGCTCGGCCTGCCGCAACCAGCGGAGGCCTTCGGCCTTCGGATCAGGCCTCATAGACCACCTCACCGCGCGCGATGGCAGCGCGGAGGAAGGGATTGCTGTCCGCCATCACCCGGAACTCCTCGGGAGTATACACGAACAGGTCGAGGCCAACTGACGGGTTCAGCGCGCGGTAGAAATGTTCCAGCCGGCGGGTAAACCGCTCCTCTGATGGCGTGACGAGGATCAGGTCGAGATCGCTGGTCTGCCCGACGTTGCCGGACGCCAGCGAGCCGAAGAGAATCGCCTTGGTCACCCCTAGGCGCGGCAGCTCGGCCACGATGCGCCGCAGCTCCGCCTCGAGCCTCGTACGCCGCTCTTCCGCCCCCGTCCAGTTCACAACCGGAGCAACCATGGAGTTACTCTACTACCGGAAGCGAGCGCACGTCAAATCAAAGCTCCGCAGCCCACTCTCCGACCCCGTTACCAGGGCAGGTCCATCGGCGCTGGAGGGCTTAACTACGGATGAACCAATGAGAGGACGGGGCTACACAGCCTTCTTCAATCGCCGCTCGTTTTGGATGACCACCCTTGGATTGGGATGAGGTGTGGGAACAGGCAGGCGTTTTTTCTTCAAAAGGGCAATATGCTCTTTCATCCCCCACCTGGCCTTGTAGAGGCAGTCTTCGACAGAGTGTCCGATGCCCGTAAAGCCTTCCAGGTCCGGTGAATAGAATCCGAAAAAGTTGGGATCTTCTGTTGCCTCAATGACCAGGGAGTATGGGAGATCGATCATGCTACCGCCCCCTCTATGCCCCGGCCCATGCCCAGCTACCCCACCCCGTCCCACACATCCAGGCTAACCCGGATCGCATCATTGACCCGCTGCATAGTCGGCGCGCTGAGGTTGCCGAGACGCCTTTGAAGTCATTTTGAGAATTTCTCTAGAGGCGGCCATATGTTGTTCAGCGGTCTCCCGATCTTCCGCTGCCATTGCTCGATATCCCTCGGCCAGGATCAGCGGGAGGGCACGGAGTTCGCGGCGGATCGGATCGAGGATAAAGCCGAGGGCTTCGAGCGAGACAGTGCCGAGGAGCGTGCTATCCCCTTTTTCGCCGAATATGACTGGCGAGGCTCCCTGCTGGCCATTGAACTTGAAGAGCACATCCCCTACCTCTCGCGTGACCCGCGAGCCATCGGCTAAGGTAAATGTCCTCTTGGAGTGCGGCTTGACGCCGAGCCTCCGGAGGATCGCCTTTGGCACCACCGAGTAGATGGCTCCCGAGTCCACCAAGAAGGTGAGCTTCGCCGCCTTCCGGGGATTGCCCGGATTCGCAATGGTTGCCTCAACGTGCGTCAGGCCCATGGGTTCCCCATCGCTTCAACCCTGAGTCTTCAGTTCCTGCCGAAGCCTTTCGGCCAGCCAGATGCGGGCAAGCGTGGTGGCATCGGTCGTGCGCTGGCGCGCCAGCCTGCTCAGCACGGCCTTCATCGCTGGCGGAATCCGCATATTGAGCTGCGCCGTGTTTTCCTGAAACAGCGCCTCGTGCAAAATCCGGTCAAGATCGCTCTGGTCCTCTACTATCTCTGAGACTCCCGCCGCTAAGCGGTCAAAGACATCGTGGGACCTTGTCCAGCGGATAACCTCTTGATCAGTAGCTCCTTTACGAAGACGTGGAATAGCCCTCGCTTTGTTTTTCATCGCTGCACGCACTATATTAATACAAGAGAAAATCGGTGGGGACGAGGCGGCGCTGGACAGGATCCACGGCGAGACCGGCCTGCTCGAGCACGGTGAGACCCAACAGGACGGCATCCCCGGACTCCCCAAAGACCACACGGCAGGGGATCGATTCCCCGTTCACGGACACTGCGGCGTCACCGACGTCTCGTTGAGCCCGGCGCCCATCGGCAAGCATGAGCGACACCGTGCGAACTTTCTGGATTCCGAGCGTCCGGAGCAGCTCTCCCGGAATCACCGTTAGAGTAGCATCGGTGTCTGCGAGGGCAGTGATCTCCCCTGACTGCGCGCCGGTCCGGGGATTCACCACAAAAATCTTGACGTGGACCTCACCCATCTCGCGAATCTCATATCACGAGCCGTCATTCACGTCAACAGTGTCTGCGGGCGCCCCAAACACACGAGCGCCCGGGCCTTGCGACCCGGGCGCTCGTTTTTTATCCCGGCAACGACCTACTCTCCCACCCCGTTACCAGGGCAGTACCATCGGCGCTGGAGGGCTTAACTTCCGTGTTCGGAATGGGAACGGGTGTGACCCCTCCGCCATGGTCACCGGGAACTGTGAACCCAACGAATAGGGAAGGCGACGAAGAACCAGGCAAAAACGGGATATATGGTCAAGCCGCACGGCCGATTAGTACCGGTAAGCTCAACCCATTCCTGGGCTTACACCCCCGGCCTATCAACCTCGTGATCTTCGAGGGGCCTTTAGGTGGCTTGCGCCACGGGAGACCTCATCTTGAGGTGGGCTTCCCGCTTAGATGCTTTCAGCAGTTATCCCGTCCGAACATAGCTACCCAGCGATGCCCCTGGCGGGACAACTGGTACACTAGAGGTTCGTCCGTCCCGGTCCTCTCGTACTAGGGACAGCTCCTCGCAAGTCTCCTGCGCCCACGGCAGATAGGGACCGAACTGTCTCACGACGTTCTAAACCCAGCTCACGTACCGCTTTAATGGGCGAACAGCCCAACCCTTGGGACCTGCTTCAGCCCCAGGATGCGATGAGCCGACATCGAGGTGCCAAACCTCCCCGTCGATGTGGACTCTTGGGGGAGATAAGCCTGTTATCCCCGGAGTACCTTTTATCCGTTGAGCGATGGCCCTTCC
>JAHFDE010000068.1 GCA_023249165.1 Candidatus Methylomirabilota bacterium
GCAGGCCCTGTACGAGTACCAGAGCCTGGTCTGTCTGTTGACCGCCATGGAGGTGAGCAACGCCAGCATGTACGAGGGGGCTTCGGCGACGGCCGAGGCGGTCCTGATGGCCCAACGAGTCACGGGCCGCAACAAGGTGGTGGTGGCGCGGGCGGTCCATCCCGAGTACCGGATGGTCGCCCGGACCTACGCCTCGCAACTGGGGATCTCGTTCCGCGAAGTTGCCTTCACCGAGGCGGGCGTGACCGATCTCACCCAGGTCCGGAAGGCGCTGGGCGATCAGGTGGCCTGCTTGGTGGTGCAGTCCCCCAACTTCTTCGGCGGCATCGAGGACCTGCCGCAGCTCGCGGAGGCGGCCCACGCCGTGGGAGCCCTGCTGGTCGTCGCGGTGGCCGAACCGGTCTCGCTCGGTCTCTTGAAGCCGCCGGGTGAGTGTGGCGCCGACATCGTTACCGCCGAAGGGGCGGGTCTGGGGACGGGGTTGAACTACGGCGGGCCGGCCGTCGGCTTCTTCGCGACCCGGGAGAAGTTCATCCGGCACATGCCCGGGCGGTTGGTGGGCCAGACGGTGGACCGTGAGGGACGAACCGGGTATGTCCTGACGCTGGCGACTCGCGAGCAGCATATCCGACGGGAGAAGGCAACTTCCAACATCTGTACGAGTGAATCCCTGATCGCCAATATGTCGGGGATGTACATGGTGACCATGGGTCCGCAGGGCCTGCGGGAAGTCGCCCTCCTGAACCTGCGCAAGGCGGCGTACGCCAAGGAGCAGCTGGCGAAGGTCCGCGGGTTCAGCCTCCGCTTTACGGGCCCGACGTTCAACGAGTTTGTCCTGCGCACCAAGAAGAAAGCGGGCGAGGTTCTCACAGGTCTCCTCAAACGGCAGATCATCGGCGGCCTGGACCTGGGACGGTTCTACCCGGAACTCAAGGACTGCCTCCTGGTCTGCGTCACGGAGCAGAACAGCCGCACCGAGATCGACGCGCTGGCCAAGGCGCTGGGAGGTGGGCGATGAGCGGCACCGGGAACACGGTCGGCACGCGGGGGCTGATCCTCAACGAGCCATTGATCTTTGGGCAGGGCTCGCCGGGACGGGTAGGCTACTCGCTCCCGCCGAGCGACGTGCCGGAGAAGAAGGCCGAGGCCTTGATCCCCAGGCGGCTCCTCCGGGACGGCATCCCCGGCTTGCCCGAGGTGAGCGAGGTCGATGTGATCCGGCACTACACCCGCATCTCGCAGTGGAACTACTGCGTGGACCTGGGGTTCTACCCGCTGGGCTCCTGCACGATGAAGTACAATCCTCGGATCAACGAGGACATGGCACGCCTCCCCGGGTTCGCCAAGGCGCACCCGTACCAGCCCGAGGAGCTCAGTCAGGGCGCCCTCCAGCTCATGTGGGAGCTGGAGCAGTACCTGGCCGATGTCAGCGGCTTGGACCGGGTCACGCTCCAGCCCTCGGCGGGCGCCCATGGCGAGCTCACCGGCCTCATGATGATCCGGGCCTATCACGCCTCGCGGGGCAATCCGCGGTCCAAGGTCCTGATCCCCGATTCGGCCCACGGGACCAACCCGGCGACTTCGGCGCTGTGCGGCTACCGCGTGGTGCCCGTCAAGGAGGGACCCCGGGGCGTCGTGGAGCCCAAGGCGGTGGCCGAGGTGATGGATGAGGAGGTCGCCGCCATCATGGTCACCAACCCGAATACCCTGGGGCTGTTCGAGGAACACATCGTCGAGGTCGCCAAGATCGTCCACGCCAAGGGGGGCCAGGTCTACTGCGATGGGGCCAACCTGAACAGTGTGATGGGGATCAGCCGCCCCGGCGATTGGGGGGTCGATGTCATCCAGATCAATCTGCACAAGACCTTCTCCCAGCCGCACGGGGGGGGTGGGCCGGGAGCGGGCCCCGTCGCCCTAAGAAAGCACCTGGCGCCGTTCATGCCGTTCCCGACGGTGGAGAAGAAGGGGAACGGTTTCATCCTCGATTACCAGCGGCCGAAGTCGATCGGGAAGGTGCGGGCCTTTGCCGCGAGCTTCGGCGTGCTGGTGCGCTCCTATACGTACATCCGGTCGATGGGGGCCGCCGGGCTCCGGCGCGCGGCCGAGGTCGCGATCCTCAATGCCAACTACATCCTCAGCCAGCTCAAGGGGGTCTACGACCTCCCATACGATCGCCACTGCATGCACGAATGCGTCTTTTCCGATGCCGTGCAGGCCCGGAACGATATCCACACCCTCGACATCGCCAAGCGGCTCATCGACTACGGCTTTCATCCCCCGACCATCTACTTCCCGCTGATCGTCAAGGGGGCGCTGATGATCGAGCCGACGGAGACCGAGAGTAAGGAGACGTTGGATCAGTTCATCGCGGCCATGAGGCGGATCGCCCAGGAGGCCCAGGAGAATCCGGACCTGCTCAGGATGGCACCGCACAATCCGCGGGTGACCCGCATGAACGAGACCAAGGCCGCCCGGGAGCCCAAACTGCGTTGGCAACCCGGCCGTTGAAGTGTTGCATGGTGTATAGTTCGTGGTTCATAGTAAAGAGGGGGACTAAGAACCATGAACTATGAACCCTGAACCATGAACTGTAGAGGGGATGGCGCACGATGATTACGGTGCCCGCCCACAAGGTCAAGCAGTTCGGCGTCGAGTTCTATCAGGCCTCTTTCTCGGCGGCGGACATTGACCGGCTGGTGCGATTCGAAGTCCTGGGGTACGCCTCGGCCGAGGAACCCCCGGGCAAGAGGCGCCGCCGGCCCTCGCGCATTAACTGGGAGCTGCTGGAGAAGCGGATCACCCGGGGCGAGGCCGCCTTTCAGCGGCCCCTGATCCGTCGGAAGATCGAGGAGCTCCTCAAGTACTACCGGGAGTGCCAGGAGGCGGGAAATCTTCCGGCGATCCCCGGGGCGGTGATCATCATTGCCGAGCGGCGGCTGCAGTTTGCGCCCGGGGGAGCCAGTCGCAGCCTGGGGCTCCTGCAGATCCCGGAAGAGCCAGGCATCCTGCGGGCCCTGGATGGCCAGCATCGGCTGTTGGCGCTGCATGCCGCGGCAGACGAGCTCAAGGGGATGGAGGTCCCGGCCGTCGTCTTTGATAACCTGGATGACCGACAGGTCGTGGAGCTCTTCGTCACCATCAACGCCAAGCATACCCGCCTGAATCCATCTCACCTGATCAGCCTGGCCGGACGACGGCTGTACACGAACGAGAACCAGGCCCTAGCCCATGACGTGATCCGGGCGCTGAACGAGACAGAGTCATCTCCACTGGCGGGAGAGATCCGCATCCTCGGGGTGGGGCGGGGGAAGGTCTCCCAGGCGCCCCTGGCCGAGGAGATGGTAGAGCTCCTTGAGACGGTCCGGAAGATCGGTGGAGAGCAACGGGCCAAGGAGCTGCGGGAAGGGGCGCGCCGGTTCTTCCTGAACTATTTCAAGGCGATCGCGGCGGCCTTTCCCAAGGCCTGGGCAGGCCGGAAGTACAGCATCAAGACGGGGACGGCGCTCAGGGCGTTTATCCGCGTCTCGCCCGATGTGATGGTGGCCGCCCGGGAGAGCAAGAAAGACTCCTTTGATGCCGCTGGCATCCGGGAGGCGGTCGCCCCCTGGAGTGAGCGGATCGGCGACGCCCGCTTCGAGACCGAAGGGGCCTGGCGGCAGAAGCAGGCCGGGGGGACGCGAGGCACGGTCGAGATCCTGGTCCGCGAGCTCAAGGATGCCCTCCGCAGCCGCTGACTGGAGGACGGCCCGCCCGAGAGTCGATTTCCCCTCACACGAGCGACCCTGGAGGCCTCTCCTTGCCTCTGGGTAGCCGTCTCTGGCCGTCGTCATCCCCGCTGGCCCAGGCATACCCACCATGATTCCGCCGTCCTGCTCACCTGGGAGCTGAAGGACATCCTCCCGGCCAAGCGCCTCGTCTATTATGGCAAGCTCCTCAAGGGAAGGCCGACGCTCGTCTGGCTGGAGCTTTTTCCCGCCTTCGTGGCCTTGATCGATCCGTCCCCTTTCCTCATGCATGGCATCGCGAGTCAGGAGCGAATCATGGCTCGGCTCTTTGACGTATCCCTCCCCGAGGTGGAACGGGCGCTCGGCGTCCTCGCTGCCGAAGGGCTAATCACCCGGGGGGTGGCCCGACCCCCACCGCTCCCCTCCGCTTTCTCCCCGAAACCGTAATTCCCCTTCGCGCGTTCGCGTATAATGGGTGATCCTGCCGCAGGCCATAGATCGTCTCTGGGGATTGTTTGACAACGACGAACAATTGCCGTATTATATCTAACAGAACATCAATAGACTTTGTAGCGCTATTATTCGATATGGGCGAACAATGTCCAGAGAGCATCTAGTACACAGCGGTCCAGGTGTCGAATTGGTCAGAAAGCTGGCTGCTGAGGGCGACCGCATCGTTACGACCGAGCGGGCTCGGGAATTTGCGCCGGCTGTCGGGTTGTCGGAGGGCTACTTTCGCCAAGCCCTGCACCACCTCACCAAGGCCGGATGGCTGGTTCGCTTGCGCAAGGGACTCTACGCCCTTTCCTCGACGGTCCCCGGCGTCACGGCCGCCCATGAGTTCGAGATCGCCATGGCCCTTGTGGATCCTGCTGCGATCTCCCACTGGTCGGCCCTCCACCACCACGGCTTGACGGAACAGATCCCGAGGAAGGTCTTCGTCCTCACCACAACGGAGACTGCGGTCCCCCGAAGGCGGGGAGACAAGGCCAAGTGGTCGCGGGACGGTTATCCGGTCGGCGAGACCGTCTACCGGTTCATTCAGGTCAAGCCGGAGCGTTTCTTCGGGACGGGAAAGGTTTGGATCGGGGATGCCCGCGTGGTGATCACCGATCGGGAGCGCACGTTGCTCGACGGATTGTCCATGCCGCAGTACTGCGGCGACTTCGCCGAGGTGCTTCACGCTTTCGAGGTAATCGGTAGCAGCCTCAACCTCGAGCGGATCATCGAGTACGCCCTCAAGCTGGACGCCTCCGCGGCCAAGCGGCTGGGATGGGTCCTCGAACAACAGGGTGTTGACCTGGATCGCCTCGAACCCCTCGCGCGAGTTGCGATAAAGGGATTTCGCAAGCTCGACCCGACTGGTCTGCGCAAGGGGCCCTGCAACCGTCGCTGGATGATCCAGGAGAACCTTCCCGGAAAGATCAAGTCATGAAGCCTCTGCACACACGCCTGCAGGAGGCAAGGAAGCGTCTCGGTGTCCCCTGGGATGTTCTAGAGCGGGACTACCTTCTTTCCTGGATTCTTGCGGGCATCACCCAGATCGAACCGCTCCAACATACACTCGTCTTCAAGGGTGGGACCGCGCTCAAGAAGTGCTACTTCGGCGACTACCGCTTTTCGGAGGACCTGGATTTCTCTGGTTTAGGCGATGTGCCTACCGGCGATGCGATGGAATGGTGCGTTCGAAAAGCCTGCGAAGCCGCGGCCAGCCTGCTGGATGAGTACGCCCCGGTGGAGATCGTGTGTGAGCGGTACGCCGAAAAGGAACCGCATCCGGGAGGCCAGGAAGCCTTCACGATCCGCGCCCGCCTTCCGTGGCAGAAGCAACCGCACACGCGAGTCATGATCGAGACGGCGGTTGATGAGAAGGTACTCAAGCCCGTGCAGAAGCGGAAAGTCATCCACGGGTATGGCGAACCGCTCAACACACAGGTGCTGGTGTACGCGATAGAAGAGATCGTCGCGGAGAAGCTGCGGGCGATCCTTCAGCACATCGAGAGGCTTGAGGAACGGGGATGGAGCCGCTCGCGCGCCCGCGACTACTACGACCTCTGGCGCGTGCTCGGGACGTATAAGGACCAGATGGACCTGTCGGACTTCGACCACTTCCTCCGCGACAAGTGCGCCGTTCGAAATGTGACGTTTCGAGGACCGGACGATTTCTTTCCGGAGGTCATGCTCGCGTATGTCGAGAAGACCTGGGACCGGTGGCTCGGGCCATTGGTGCCAGGGTTACCATCCTTCAAAACCGTGATCGGCGAACTCCGCCCAAAGGTCGCGGCCCTCGTCGCCGGGTCCCGGTAATCCACAGCCTTTCCTCGGAGACGAAACCGCCCAGAGCATCGGCTTCCGGCTTACTTCGGCGAAGAGAGGGGGGGGAGACGGGAAACCAGCGGGACAAGCGTCAGTGCAACTTCACTATTGTAGAACGAGTGGCTTCGGCGTATAGGCTCATGCATAAAGCGCCGCGGACGCCTTTGCCACCAGAATGTGAGGTCAAGTGAATGTAGGAACACTCATCCAGGCCAGGTAACTGAGAACTAGATGTTGGTCGGGGGGGGCTTGAGCGGCCGGGGCGTTGACTTGCTAGAAGCGGCAAAAAGGCGTATCCTGGTAATAGCCTGGTGAATCCCGAAGGGTATGAAGGATGGCGCAGGGCAGGGTGCTCGCCACGAATCGGAAGGCGCGCTACGACTACCACATCGAAGAGGTCTTCGAAGCCGGCATCGCATTGACCGGCAGCGAGGTGAAGTCGCTCAGGGAGGGGCGCGCGAACCTCAAGGACAGCTATGCGGCCCTGGAGCGGGACGGGGTGTACCTGCTCAATTGTCACGTGAGCCCGTACGCCCCGGCCAATCGGCTCAATCATGACCCGCTGCGCCCCAGGAAACTGCTGTTGCATCGGCATGAGATACGGGGCCTCATCGGGAAGGTCCAGGAGAAGGGACTCACCCTGGTGCCGTTGAGCCTCTACCTCAAGAATGGCCGGGTGAAGGTGGAGCTGGCGCTGGCACGGGGGAAAAAGCAGTACGATCGGCGAGAAGATCTCAAGCGCCGGGTCCAGGAACGGGAAGTCGCCGACGCACTGAAGAAGGTTCAGCGTTCATAGTGAACGATGAACCATTAACCACGAACGGCGGCGCTGCGCGCCGCAGGGGGGCGAAACGGTTTCGACGGGGACGCGGTTGGTAGAGGTGGCATGCCGAGGTCCCATCATCCTCGTAAAACCGGTGGGAAAAACACAACTGCCAACGCTGAATTGGCACTGGCTGCCTAACTAGCAGCCACGCCTCCCTGGCCTCGCTTACCGGGTAGGGTCAGGCGTCATACAGGTGAGCTGGCCTCCCTTCTCCGGCCCGGGGGAGGGGGGGCGAGAACCACAGGGCTGGTCGGTGAATGAACCCTGCCTGTGGGGGTTTTCACCGGCGAGATCAAAACACAGGATAAGCATGTAGAGGCCTCTATGGGCTCGTTCTCGGACGCGGGTTCAATTCCCGCCGCCTCCACCATTCGACGCGCGGGGAAACCTCTCTGCTGAGAGCTTTCCCCGCTTGCATGTTCCGAGCGCAGTCGAGGGGCTTGTCCCGAGCGGATAATTGCGGATATGGGTACCATGACGACCTTGCGTGGTAATCCCCATGCTGCCTTGCGGGCGGTCCTTCTCGCGGCCATTAGCCTCTCGGTGGTGGCGTGCGCGAGCAAGGGGAGTGCTCCACCGCCGCCGGCCCCCGCCACCACCCGGGTCGACTCGCCCCCTGAGTGGCGGGCCGGTGACCGCTGGGTGTATGACTGGACGAGCGGAACCAACGCGGGGACCAAGACGGTGGAGGTTCTCGAGATCAAGGGAGTGAACAACATCCAGTATTACATCGTGAGGATTGGAGACCTCAACCACTACTACACTCTGGACTTCAAATGGGCCTTCACCGTGCGGGATGGGCGCGTCGAGGCCCGCATGGTGCCTCCGCAGCCGTGGTTCGCCTGGCCCCTCGCAATAGGGGAACGCTGGGTCCACCGCGGTTCCTACGAGGAGCGGGATAAGAAGCAGGAGCAAAACGAAACCTTTGCTGTGGTAACCACTGAGACCGTCGAGGTCCCTGCCGGGCGATTCCACGCATTCAAGGTGGTCCGCGAGGGGAGCCGCCTGGAGTCCGACCAGTACTGGTATGCCCCTGAAGTCCGCTGGTACGTGAAGTGGATCGGCCGTCGTGGGCAACTTCAGTTTGAGGAGCGCCTCCGCGAATATCAAGCAGCGCCGAGGCTGATCCCAGCGCCCACTCCCGCGAGTCCGCCATCAAAGCCAAAGTAAGCCTGCAGGATTAAGGCCGTGCCTTGGGCAGGTGGACGAGGCTATTCGTAGCCGCAGGAGGAGCGGATCCCGCGAAGGTCACGGGCAAGTGACACCCGGTGCAATGGTGGCGACGATGGTACAGACCGCCGTCTGCAGGCCTGTCGCCAGTGGACCGCTCGATGAGTAGATGAGCAACGCGATAGCGGTGATCAGTCCCACGATGATCATCCATTCTGCGGTTTCAGCGCCGCGTTCACTCCGCAGGTAGGACACCCAGCGTCGCACGTAACAGAGGACGATCAGCATTGTTTCTCCTCCTTCCCTGCCCCACAGCAAATTTCCTGCTGCAAAGATAGCGCATCAAGCTCTACCATACGAACGGGATGAGACGCCAGCGCACCTGTAACGCGTAGGTCGCGTATCCGGCTAAGATTCGCTCTTCCCGCATGATCCGAAGGATCTGGATGGCGCTGCTGAGGATCAGCGCGATCACGTTTCTCCAGGAGGGGTTTACCACCAAGTACCCGATAAAGAAGGAAATCTCTGCGGCGTACAATGGATGCCGCAGCCACCGATACAGGCCTGTCGTCCGCAATCCTCGGTCGGCGGGGGCGATTCCGAAACTTCGTCCAAGTGAGGTCAAAGCAGCCACCATGCCTACCAGGCTGAGGATCTGGATGCTCTCTCCCAACCACCGCAGTCCACCCGAAGCGGGCCTCGGCACCACGACGGGCAGGAATGTACCGCTCAATGCCAGCAGGAGCTCCCAGGAGGCCCCAGACCGTTGTGCCGGGGACCGCCTGAGGAAAAGAACGGCTACGAGCGTAAAGAACATCAGTAGCCCCAGATCAATCACCCTTCCGGTTCGAAGTACGCCGTGCAGATAGATGCCGGCATAGAACATCCAAGCGATCCCCACCACCAGGTCCAGAACCAACTCACGCCCACGCTTGTTGAACATCGATCTTCCGTTTACCCGGCCCGCGCCAGCGGAGACACACGGATAGCCGGCCGGATACCCCGTTGCTTGCGAGTAGCCAGTCGCAGGCCACGAGCGTTGCCGACCCCGCTGAGTGGCCGCGGTGGCCTGGGTGCAGGTTCACGCGCAGAGAAACGCCCAGTGGTTCTCACTGAAGATCTCTCTTCCGCTCCGTCCAGCTGATCCCCTCGGGGAACCGGAACTTCGTCACCGTGTCTGCGCCCTGACTCTGGCCGGTAAACCACTCGTCCTGTTCCCAGAGTACACTGTGGGGGAAGAGAATCTTTGCCAGGACAGCGTCTCCAGAGCGATTGGGCGAGACCGGTCTGAGCTGGCGCGATGTCAGGTGGTTCCCTTGTGGGAGGTAGAGCGATGGGCGCACGCCGGACATCGAGACCGAACGCGCTCGGAGCAAGAAGGTGTACACGCCCGGCTTTATACGGAAGTAGAAGGCCTCGGGTGGGGCATCCCCCGGCGATGCTCCGAAGGTCTGCACCGAGACCCTCTGGCTGGGAACGTCGAGACGCTCAGGGCTGCCGCGCCAGGTCGCGCTGAACTCGACCTGGTTACCGGCCATCCCCTCCGGCCACTCCACCAAGAAAACACCCATGGACGGAATCACCGAGGGAGCGTGGATGGTTACCTCTCGGCTTTGCAGGGGCCCACCATCGCCCTGGAGTTCAGCCCTGAGCCGGAGGACCGAATCCACAAGAGGGAGGACCTTGCGAAAGCGCCCGTCACGGACCGGCACAGAGATTGTGTGACCGTTGGCGACGAGCCGGACAGCGGGGACATTCCTGTCTTCAACCTGCCCCTCTACAAGGATCAGTGGTGGGGCGTCGGAGGGAGGGGTGTATCCGTCCCGTGGACTGGTGATAGCGATCCCGCCTGGCACCCCAAGCCGAGGGGGTCCGTGGGGTGCCGGCTCAGTTGTGGCCTCTTCCGGGGCGACGAGCCGCGGGCCAGTCACTGTCTCTGACGGAAGGAAGAGTGCGGAACCCGTCTCAGGGGGCTGGGCGGCGACTGAGGAGCTGTCTGCCCCGGACCCCAATGGGGGGGCAAGGGCCATGGGGACCGGGGATGGGATTCCCGACCCCGGGGGGCGGGCTTCAGCAGGCTCCGGCAGGTGTGCGCCGCTGGAAGGTAACTGGAGCAGCTTCCCTTCTGAGGTCTGCGGAGACACTTTCGGGACGGCCAGCCGTGGCGTGGGCTCTTGGATCAGCGTGGCGCTCGCAACCGCTCCTTCCGCCTTGGGCTCGGCCGAGCGAAGTCCCTGGTCTGCCACTACATGCTCAGGGGCGGGCCGTTGCCCGGTTGGTGCATCTGCAGGGCTGGCAGGCCCCTGCGGCCCTCGCACGTCTGTCGTCGACGCCGTTCCTGGCGGATCTACATTCTCCGGCAACGGCGCGGACATGGCAAGCGGCGCCGCTACCCCTGTGCCCGGTGGGGGGAAGTGGACAGGGGAAAAGGCCGGCGCGGCAACGGGGGCGGTCCTCTCGGCTGGTGCAGACGGGCTCGATTCGACATTGGCCACCTGTGATGTCTCGGGCGTGGCCTCGCGCTCTGGCGCGCCCAGGCCGACAGATGGCGCTTGCTCCGGTAGCCCCGTCAGATGAGGGATCGCCGGAGGGACCTCCGGGAGGGCCAGCCGGG
>JAHFDE010000001.1:0-5142 GCA_023249165.1 Candidatus Methylomirabilota bacterium
GCGTAGACCGTCTTTTCGGTGGGCAGACCGCCCACCGGCTTCCACCCTCAGAAGCAGTCCGGGTTCCGGTAGAGGCCGGTGGCCGTTCCCGCGTAGAGAAAGATCCCGCCCATCCCGGTCGGGATGTTGACCGACGCGAGCGCCTTGACCTCGGGATTCTCCGGCCCGTCATCTACCCGAGCCCACCTCACACCACCATCGGTGGTGCGGTAGAGCCCCTTGCCCACCACCCAGGCATGGAGCACCTTCGGCCGGTTGGGGTCAATGGCGAGGGCGTGAACGTCAGGCCCGCCGAGACCTGCGTTGACCTCATCCCAGGTCTTGCCTCCATCACGACTCCGCAGGACACCCCGCTCGTGTGTCCCGGCGTAGACAATCTGAGGGTCCGAGGGATCAGCCACCAGTGTCATAACATCAGTTGTCTTGGCCGATCCGGGAAGAGCAACCGCCACCCAGGTCCGGCCCTCGTCCTTGCTCTGGAGCAGGCCGTTGTGGGTTCCGAGAAAGAGCGAGTGACTTCCAGGGAGCATCACCAGGGCATGGGCATGGTCCATCTCTTGAGACGCCGGCGCCGACCGCGGACTCAGGGTGATGATCGATGCGGCGATGAGTCCAGCGGTCCACATTAACGGATGGCATCGTGACCATCGGGTGAGCATTGTCTTATCACCTCAGCGAGGGGCTTTTCATCGTTTCGTCTCCTTCAGTTCCTCTTCGATCACGAGTTGGAACGTCTCAAACGGATGGGCTCCAATAAGCGGTCGGCCATTGATGAAGAAAGACGGAGTCCCACGCAGGCCAAGCATTTTTCCAACTCCTGTTTCTGCGTCGACCTTCTGGGCGTACTTGCCTGAATCGAAACACTGGTTAAACGCAACGGAATCCAGACCGAGATCCTTTGCGTAGCCTTTCAGATTCCCCGTCGCAAAGGCAAAGGGTCCCTGACCTGCAAACAGCTTGTCGTGGTACTCCCAGAATTTCCCCTGCTCCCGAGCGCACTCGGCAGCCCGGCCCGCCGAAACCGATTGTTCTCCCAGGATGGCCAGGTGCCGGTAAACGAATCGGATCTTGCCTGCCTTCACGTACTCTGCCTCGAGGCGGGGAAGGGTCTCTTTCCAGAACTTGCGGCAGTAGGAACACTGGAAGTCGGAGAATT
Organism: Candidatus Methylomirabilota bacterium; assembly: GCA_023249165.1. GTDB lineage: Bacteria > Methylomirabilota > Methylomirabilia > Methylomirabilales > CSP1-5 > CSP1-5. The sequence goes on from JAHFDE010000001.1 coordinate 1,157, forward strand.
CGATGATGGTGATGGGCGCCGCCTCAGAGCCTTTGGCGGGTCCCTGGGATAAAAGGGTGAGGATATCCTCGACCTGACGAGATTGTGCCGGGGTCTCGACAACCCCGAGCTGCATGAGAAGGATTGCAAAGACAAGGCGCTTCATGGCTTGACCGGTTTCCCATGCCTGAGGAGCGGCTGCCACTGCTTGCCGCCATCGTTCGACTGGTAAAGATCCGACGTGAACGTGGAGATGTAGATTTTTTCAGGCCGGTGCGGGGAAATAGCAAACACGTTCACGGCGTCTTTCTCTCCGAGAAAGAAGCCGAGGCTTTTCCATTGCTGCCCCTCGTCCTCGCTCCTGATGAGCCCCAGGTCCGACCGCGCTGCATAGGCGTACAGGATCCGTGGGTTCTTCGGGTGAAACGCCACCGCCGTCACCTGGATCCCGGAGAGAGTCTTACTTATGGGTGACCAGGTCAGCCCACTATCCCAGCTCACCACGAGTCCCTCTCGAGTCCCGGCCAGGAGAGTATTGGAGTCCACCGGGTGAGCCGCCACGCCAAACACGTCCTGTATTCCCTTCGCGTCCACCCTCGCCCAGGTGCCGTCCGTCACGGAGACCCGATACAGGCCCGGCGAGCCGGTTACGTTCCAGCCAAAGAGGGTGTGACCATCCGCGCCCATCGTCATCGCGTGCAGGTCCACCTTCCCCGCGAGCGCCACAGGCTGCCAACTCTGTCCCCCGTCGCGGCTGACCATGACGCCGATCGGGTTTGGCAGATGGGAACCGAGATCCGGGTGGCCACTGACGTACATGACCCCCCGCTGTGACGGATGAATGGTGAAGCCCATCAGGTCAGACCGACTTTCCCCCACATATTCCCACCCCTGTCCGCCGACCAGACGGACGAGGCCCCCATGGGTGGCAATGTAGAGGATCATGGGATCGTAAGGGTCCACGGCAAGGCCGTGGATGTGGTGGAGTTCATCGACCGGGGTGAACCGAGGCGGTGCCGAAAGACTGGCGCTGCTTAAGAGAATCGAGGTGAATCCGATCATGAGCGTCGCCACCAGTCCTCGCGTCGTCATTTTTCTCCTCGGAGCAAGATCCGCACATCGCGACGCAAACGCTGAAGCGCATCCTCTTCGGCGCTCTGGTAATAGCCTCGGATGCGCGCCTGACGGTCCACCAGGACAAATCGAGAACTATGGAGAAACTGTTTTTCGGTCTCCCCATGGTGGGCCGAGAGAGCGACTGGTCCGAAAAGCCAACTCTTCACTCCCTCCGCTGGATCAACCACGCTCAGGCGAAAGCCCTCTAGGGCGAGGCGGTAGATCGTTCTCTTCTCGCCAGTCAGAAACAGCCATCGCTCGGGATCAGCGCCGTAGCGTTTTGCGTACTGGGAGAGGACCAAGACAGTGTCCCGTTCCGGGTCGACGGTGATGGAGACCAGTCGGAGATCTTTTTCCTCCGCGAAGTCCGCCTGAAGCTTGGCCATCTCGGCACTCTGCAGCGGACAGGTGTCCGGGCAGTGGGTGTAGATGAAGTTAGTGATCCAGACTTTTCCAGCCAGGTCCAGGAGTCCCACCTGTTGTTCGCTTCGCTCGATCAAAGAGAAGTCGGGCACAGTCCCGAAAACGTCCAACGCCTCACCCGGCCGTTTTCCGCTCAACCAAGATCGGATCGCTGGGCCTTGCCAGAACCAGAGGACACCCACGGCCCCGATGAGCACGAGGAGGAGAAGCCCCCGCAGAAGTACAACGAGCATGGGTCGCTCGATGAGGCGTCCGTCCTTCATCATAGGCCTCCCACGGTCCTCGACCTCGTTACCTCAAGATCGCCTCGAGCAGCTTCCGGGATTCCGGGTCGGTCCAGTCGCGGTAGCCCAGCTCCCGGTGTCGGACAATCCCCTGTTTATCGATGAGGAAAGTCGCCGGAATGCTGAACTGCCGGTACAGGCGTAGCACCTCCATATTGGGATCCAAGAGGACCGGAAAGTCCAGCTGCAACTCCTGCATGAAGTGCTTCACGACACTATTTGATCCGGCATCAAGACTGACCGCCAGAATCTCGAGGCCGCGGCTCTTGTACTCCTGGTAGGCCTTTTCCATCGTGGGCATTTCCAGGCGACACGGAGCGCACCAAGTCGCCCAGAAGTTGAGAAGGACTGCCTTGCCACGCACATCAGACAGGCGGACCGTCTGCCCATCGAGACTCGGGAGGGTAAAGTCCGGGGCGAGGTACCCCACCTCGGGGCGCGCCTCCAGGGCTGCCTTGCCTCCTTTGACCTGGAGGAGGGCCAGGGAGACGCCCATGAACAGCAAGCTCGCCGCCCCCAACAAGATCCATCCCCGTCTCGCCAGCATCGTTTGACCTTACACCCTGAGGAGGCTCTCAGGATACTGCTCGTCCGGGTCCCCCCCAGGCCGCATCACATACACGATGGACTTATCCACCAGGAGGTCCCCTTCTGGACTCAGGGTGATCTTCACGCGGTCCATGGGCCGGGGGGCCGGACCTTCATAATTGAACCCGTCCACGTAGTAACCGCTCCCATGGCAGGGGCACTTGTATTTGCGGTCGGCCGCGATCCAGTTCGGGGTGCACCCCAGGTGGGTGCAGATGGCGAGCATCGCGAAGAAGCTCCCGTCTTCGTACCGGACGATCCACGTCCGATGGGATTGCTTGAAACGCTCACCCACCGTTCCAGGCTGGTAGGTATCCGGCCGGCCCGCGTCGAATCGAGGGCTCGGTTCGAAGAGGACCCGGGGGAACATGAACCGCAGAAAGGCCACTGAGACGGTGGCAAGAAAGGCCAACACCCCGCCCCAGGCGGTCAAGGATAGGAAATCCCTCCGAGACCAGATCGTTGCCTCGTCGGCCTCCTCCAGTTCCAGTGCTTGTTTCCTCTGAACTTCCTCCATAAGCAATCACCTTTGGCATGGGGAGCCGCTCACCGTTCCGCCGCACGTCCCTACTGGGCGTGGCTGCCGTGAGGAAGCGCCTTCCCACCCTCCCGGCCCGCCTGATGAGGCGGCAGGTACATGGAGAGGGTCGAGGGGCTGCCGATCCGGATGAGAATTTGGTCGCTCATCCAGACATCCTCGCTGACCCCTCTGTATTCCTGCCCCGGCCCCACCAGAACAGCGATCATGTACGTCTGATCCCGCCCCCAGAGGGCGTCCCCCAGGTCGGTGTTCTTGAGCGGCATGGTGAATTCGTACTCCCGGTCTTTCCCAGCCGTCCGATGAGCAGCCTTGATCAGATTGCCCACCTGGTCCCTCACGAGGGACCCGGAGGCCATTCAGGTGTGAACGCCTGAGGTCTTCCGAGGGGTCGGTTCTTTCTGATCCGGGAATTCCGCCACGAAGTAGTCTTCGATCCCCTTCACCGTGAGGAGCTTGGCGTCATTAAAGTCTCCGATCATCCCGTGATGAGGGAAGTCCTTGAACAGGAGGGCTATCCATCGGTCGGCATCGGTCCGGACGGCGAAGGAGATCTGCTCCCCGTGGATACGGCTCCAAAGCTCGATCTTGAAGGCTTCCACAGGCTCGGCGACCGCCGGCTGCCCCTTCCCCCCTCAGCCGTAAGCGGTCACCTGCTGGTGCCGGGTCCCGACAGTGATGACTTCATGGCCGGCGCCGTGCCACTCCTCCGGGTCGATCTTTCCATCAATGGTCGGAGCCGACCCTTCTTTCGCGATAAAGTGGCTGTCGAACTGCACGTAGGGGAGGCGCTTCCCGACGAGGTCTTTCGGATAGGCGGAGGCATCAAAAAGCATCTCCACAATGCCCGAGCCGACGCCGCACCCCGGTCCGTAGACATCGCCGGTGAGGGCGCTCACGTGGACATGGGCGTGATCGGTTACGTAAGAGACCGGGCCTATGTGGACGCTGTAGGCGAGATTCGGCACATCGGCGTGGTACATGTAAACGAAGTCCCCGTGATCGTAGCTGAAGCCTTCGAACTCCAGGTGACCGTATCTCCCGTGCTTCTTCTCCAA
>JAHFDE010000001.1:5242-37918 GCA_023249165.1 Candidatus Methylomirabilota bacterium
CCTTCCGGAAGTCGGACCGAATGGCCTCAAGTTTTTGGACCTGCTCAGCAGTCAGATTGAGCGCCTCTTTGTTTTCCAGCATAAAGCTGATCGGGCCCCGCTCGGCCACATCACCATGGCCCATCATGGATTGGTGGCCACCACCGCCCATCATCATGCCGGCGAAGGCGGAGCTACCTGCGCCGCCCACGAAAAGCCACAGGGCCATCACCGTGACTGCCAACCATCGGTATCCAGACATTATGAACCCCCTTCTCCTTTGCTACAGCATGTAGCGGTCAAAGGTTTTTTAAAAAAGGTCCTGGGCCCTACCGCTGCGAGACATGGCAGTTCATCAGAGGCATCGTCGCCATCGCCTGCTCCACTCGCCTCTGCGTAGCGGAACGAGCATGGGGGAGGACAAGAAACGCCATGAGAAGGGCGGTTATGAAGCCGGTGGCCACCCACCTTCGCCTGGTCGTTTCAGGACGCTTCCGGTTCGCCACCCCCAACAGGCGCTCCACGCGATCCTCCACCGTCAGATGCCCCGCCAATGGTGTCGCTAACGGGATCGCTTGCTGGACACCCGCCCTGGCTGTCTTGACCAGGGCCGAGGCGAGATCCACCGGCTGGCGGGTGTTCGCCACTGCCCAGTCATCGGCCGCCGCCTCTACGGCATCGGCGAAACCGGCAGCTAATGATCGGGCCACGGGAAGAAACCACAGGGCGCCCGCCAGGAATCGGACGACCGCCAAGCGCAAAGGATCCCGGCTCTGAACATGGCCGAGTTCGTGGAACAGCACAGCTGCCAGCTCCTCGGGAGACAGCGTGGAAATCATCCCTTCGGACAGCACAACCTGAGGATGCCAGAGGCCTACCGTGAAGGCGAGAGGTCTTGGTGAGTCGAGGAGCCGGAGACGGAGGTGACGGAATTGGGGCCGCGTCAGGACTGCATCCAGTTTTTCAAAACGCCCCCTTATATACCTTCGCGAACGGTGGAGGAGCCGGCGCGTGTTCACGAGGGACGCACCCGTGCTGAGAACTGCCCAAAGAAACGACCCGGCCACGAACAGGACCGCTACAGCGGTGAGTGGAGCAACCAGGAACTGTTGCTCTGTCAGGTCCCATGCCGCGCCCATCATCGCCAGGCAGGCGTTCAGCACCCTTCCAGGGAGATGGCTCTTCTGAGCGGCCTCGAGGGCAATGGCCAGACCTGCTGCCGGGAGCAAGGCGAGCAGCGCAAGGATCCCCAAAAGTCGCCAAGAGCGTCCGGTCGTCGCCTTGTGAGAAATCACGATCCCTCTCCCTGTTGCCCCTCCCGGGCGCGCCGCTCTTCGATAAGGGCCTGCAATCGATCCAGGGAGGAAGGGTCCAACCGAGTCACCGTCTCGAGAAGATGGGCCGCGATAGGTTCGCCAAAATCGACAAAGAGTCCGGTAAGGATTTCGTCGCTCACCTCTCGGAGGAATTGTTCTCTCCGCTTTGTCGGGGTATAGACGTGCGCCCGCTCGGCGCTGGTTCGACGGAGATAACCCTTCTCCGCCAGGCGGCCCATCACCGTCTTCACCGTGGTGTAGGCAATCTCGCGCTGGCCCTCTAGGACCTTGTGGACATCGGCCACCGTCGCCCGGCCCAGACCCCAGATGACGTCCATGATCTCGGCTTCGAGGTCGCCAAAAATCTTGCGCAGCCCCTTCTCTTTGGGGCGGAAGACGCTCCGGCGTCGTTTCTCCGCTTTCATCCCCATGTCTCTCCGCCGGGAAAGTATATGCTACACGCTGTAGCAAGTCAAGCGGATCTTGCCGGTCGCCAAGAGGCGAACGGGTGCTGACGGATACTTGAATCCGGAGATTACGGCGAACGGAACCCCGTGTCCCTAGGGCTGACGGGAGGGGACGGCCGCGATGTCGTTCAGGGTAAAGACTGCCTCGTAGGGTATGCCGAGGCTGGATAGCTTCTCGGTGCCTCCCTCGAGCCGGTCGACGAGGACGATGATCTTCACGATCTGAAAGCCCTGCTCCCGGGAAGCCTCGATCGCCCTGAGCGTCGAACCCCCGGTCGTCACCACATCATCGACGATCACGACCCTGGATCCCGACGTGCTGTGTCCTTCGACCCATCTCTTGAGGCCGTGTCCCTTAGGCTCCTTACGGACAAAAAAGGTCTCGATCGGCTCCGCCACCTGATAGCTGTGGTACGCCACGGCCGCCGCGATCGGAATCGCCCCATCGGCCGGACCGCCGACAGCGTCCACCTTCGTCTTCGTCTCGCGCTCGAATTGTTTGATCCGCTGAAAGAGAACGGTCCCCGTCGCCACCAGTGCCTCCGGCGCGCACAACAGAGCCCTGAGATCGACGTAATGCGGACTCAGCCGCCCCGATGAGAGCTGAAACGGAGCCTCCGGGCTGTAGCGATAGGCACGCTCGCGTATCAGCTCGAGCAAGCGCTTTTCCGCTTTGTTCACGATCCTCACCTCGTGCGTTTCGGGACCATTGGGCGGTCACCTATTCCCATGGTACCCGAGGGATGGAAGGGGCGTCAATGCGCATCTCCGCGCAAGGGCGTCCCCTCTCGATGGAAGAGGAGAAGGGCTAGGTACTACTCCGAGAAAGCAGCGCGCTATACCCCTCGCGAAACGTCGGGTACCGAAAGATATACCCCGAAGCCACAAGTTTGGCGTTGCGACAGCGTTTGTTGCCCGCCCGCCGTCGCGGGCGAGGCGGGCCCCGCTGACGCCGCGGGCCGAGATCGATGGACCGTTCCACCCGCGGCACGGGCACGCCGAGCTGTGCCGCCAGCCATCGCAAGACCGCGCATTCCTCCGCCGGCTCACGGTCCACCCCTATATAGAGGTCGTCCGGTTGAGGTAGCGCCATGAGGTGCTTCAGCACGCTGGCGCAGTCGTCGCGGTGGATCCGGTTCGTGAAGAGCGGCGGACCGTCAGCGCACACGGCCTCGCCACGGCGGACGCGTTCGATCAGGCCTGCTCGACCTGGACCGTAAATGCCACCCAGCCGGAGGATGGTAGCGGGAAAGGGACTGCCAAGGAGCAGGCGCTCCGCCTCGAGCATGCGAGTGCCGGAGAAGTGAACTGGTTCGGTTGACGACGTCTCATCCACCCATTCCCCGTTCGCTTGAGCGTAGACGACGGTGCTCGACGTGAAGAAGATGCGCCGAGGCTCCTGCCCCTGGTGCTGGAAGGCGTCGAGGACATGGGAGAGCCCTTCCACGTAAATGCTCCGGTAGGCCTCGTCGTCCAGGCGGTCGGGCGCCGCCGTGTAGACGACACACTCCAAGCCGCTCGGGAGGTTTCGAAGCGTCCCGGGATCCGTGAGGTCGGCCGCCAGGGGGCGCACGCCGGGCGGCAGGCCCGCAGGATCACGACGCAAACCCCAAACGACGTGCCCCTCCGCCACCAGCCGTTCCGCGAGGGCTGTGCCGACGTAGCCGCAGCCTGCGATGAGGATCCGAGCCATGATCAAGACCTCTCTGCCGCAACTGGGCGGCGCCGCGCTACACGTGATTGCGCAGCATCAGCTCCTTCGGGTACGGATTCAGATAGACCTGTAGGAGTAATGGTTCTTGGGAGGGGACCCTCAGCCTCCGGCCGAGCGACGCACGCTCTGTGCGGATTACTCCGCAAGGGGATGACGAGATTGCTTCCTCTGGGCAAGCTGCCTCAGAATCTGCACATTGCCCGAAACGAGAGCTTTCTTCTTGGCATGCGTCCAGCCCTTGAGCTGGCGTTCACGCTTTAGAGCAGAGGCTTTGTCGGGATGTGGCTCAGAGTAGATGATCCGTCGGAAGCCAAATACTCGCGAAGTCCGGGTGCTGGGTTTTCCGCCAGCATGCTCGGTGGAGCGTCGCTTGAGATTATCCGTGACCCCGACGTACAACTGCCCATTCTTCAATTGAGCAATGTAGGTATAATAGCCCTTCGATCCAGAGTCTGTCAGGGTCAACGGAAGCCCTTCGACTCGCCTTGCTCGCTCAGGGCATTCGCCTCGCGCCACGACGACCTGTCGAATGGCTTGCCATGAGCGAGAGCCACGGAGTGGCGCGAGTCGAATGGCTCCCCGGGCAGGGCTCGAACCTGCAGCCTAGCGGTTAACAGCCGCTCGCTCCACCATTGAGCTACCGGGGAATCCTGGCAGTAATGCTAGCGCAAATCGGGACGAGCGTCAAAGCGCTTCCTCGTCCCGAACAGGCCGAAAGGGGAGGCGCTGTCCAGCTCAGCAATATGGACATAGTAGCCCTTCGACTCGGTCGCGCGCAAGACGACGCTCCCTCGCTCAGGGCATTCGCCTCACCCTAGCTCGCCATGAGCGAGCGGAGCGAGTCGAATGGCTACGTCTTCTTCTGGAGTTCCTGCATGACGAGCTTGGCGATGGCCTTCAGCGTTTCGAAGACGCCGATTCCTTGGGGGGCGACCGCCTCGAACCAGGGGAGGTTGCGGGAATTGAGGGCCTTCTGCAGCTCATCGATGGGGACCGCGTTCTTGAGGTCTCGCTTGTTATATTGGATCACCAGCGAGATCTTGTCCGGGTCGATCCCCTGGTCCACCAGGTGCTGCTGCATATCGGCCAGGCTCTGGATGTTGGCCTCCATGCGTTCGAGCTGCGAGTCGGCAACAAAAACCACCCCGTCGGCCCCCTTCAGGATCAGCCTGCGACTGGCCTCATAGAAGATCTGGCCAGGAACCGTGTAGAGGTGGAAACGCGTCTTGAACCCTCGGATCGCCCCCAGTTCCAGCGGCAGGAAATCAAAGAAGAGCGTCCGCTCCGATTCCGTGGCCAGCGAGATGAGCTTGCCCTTCATCCCGGGGTCCACCTTCTTGTAAATGTGCTGCAGATTCGTGGTCTTGCCGCAGAGACCTGGGCCGTAGTAGACCAGTTTGCAGTTGATCTCCCGAGCCGCGTAGTTGATGAAGGACATGCCTTAACCCTTGCCGAAGAGGTTTTCGACGTCGTCGTCGGTGATCTCGCCTATGTTGGGCTTCGCAAGAGGGTTCCCCTCCTCCGCGACCGGGTCCGGCCGCTTGGAGAGTTCAGTGAAAACCTCTTCGATCTCCCTGGAGAACTTCTTGACCTGGAGGCGGACCAGCGCCACGGCCGAGTTCTGATCCAATAGCACCAGCAGGATGGCGCGGCCCCCGATGAGGGAGAGGTGGAGACGCTTCCGCTCCCCGTCGTAGAAGACAAAAGAAAATTCCTTCTCGCCCAGGAGCTGGGCTAACGCCCCCGCGGCGGCGACACTGCCCGCGGCGAGACTCGCGAGCGGCGTCGTATCAAGCGCGTCCGTCTCTCCGGCGCTGGCGATAAGCTGCCCGCTCGTGTCGATGAGGAGGACCGCCGCGCTCCGCGCCTTCCGCTGCAGGGAAGACAGGCAGGTGTTGATCCGGCTGAGGTCCTCTTCGTAGATAACCAGATTGGTTATGGGGCGCACAGACCCTCCGTGGGGCTCCAGGGGAACCTGCTTTCAACTTTCGTGCCATTTTGCCCTACCCCAGCTCCCGCCGTCCCTCGAGAGCCCGGCCCAACGTGAGCTCGTCGGCGTACTCCAGATCCCCCCCCACGGGGAGGCCATGAGCAATCCGGGTGACCCGCACCCCGAGCGGGGCAATCAGGCGGGCGAGGTACAGGGCCGTGGCCTCCCCCTCCACATTCGGGTTGCTGGCCAGGATGACCTCCTTCACCTCCCCGGACCGCAAACGATGTATCAACTGTTTCGCGGTGATCTGGTCCGGGCCCCGCCCCTCAATCGGCGAGAGGGACCCCTGGAGGACATGATACAGCCCCTTGAACGTCCCGGTCCGCTCGATGGCCAAGAGGTCGTTTGCCTCTTCCACCACGCAGAGGATGCTGCCGTCGCGGGTCGGGTCCTGGCAGATCAGGCACTGCTCCGCCTCAGCGATATTCCCGCAGCGCTCGCAGATGCGGATCTTCTCCTTCAGCTCCACGATGGCTTCGGCTAACGTCATGGCCTCCTCCCGAGAGGCCTTCAGAAGGTAAAAGGCAAGGCGCTGGGCAGTCTTCGCACCCACACCCGGAAGGCGCATCAGGACATCGACGAGGCGGTTGAGGGGGGAGGCGTACCGGATCACCATGGTCTCTAGAAGAGTCCCGGCAGGTTGAGGCCGCCGGTCAGCCGTCCCATCTCGCTCGTGAGCAGGTCCCGGGACCGGCGCAAGGCCTCGTTGGTGGCAGCCACGATGAGATCCTGCAGCATCTCCAGGTCCCCGCCCTGAATCACCTCGGGGTCGATCCGGACCGCCACGATTTCCCCCCGACCGTCAGCCGTCACCGTCACCATCCCCCCGCCGGCCGAGCCCTCCACCCGCTGTGTGGCGGCCGCCTCCTGAATCCGCTCGAGCTCCGCCTTCATCCGCTGGGCCTGCTTCATGAGATCGCCAAATCCCTTCATGGCTCACCTTGGTGAGAGATGATCTCTCCTCCCTCCTCAACCTCGACGACCCGACCCCCAAACACCTCGAGCGCCTCTCGAACCAGGGGGTGGCTCCGAGCAGGCATCCGGGCCGGTTCCTCCCGTTTTCCCGCCGCCAAAGGGAGAAAGCGGTAGGCGACCTGGAGGCGTCTGCCGTAGACGGCAGAGATGGTCGAGGCAAGGAGGCTGCGGACCTCGGGGTCCTCCAGGGTGGAGCGAGCGAAATGATTTCCGTTGGCGAAGGTCAACGTCAAGGTCTCCCCCTCCAGCGTGACCTCGGCCTCGGCTAAGAGAACACCCAAGGAGCGCCGCTCCGAACCGATCCGCCGCCGCACCTCATGCCATCGGTCCTCAGGCCCGATGGCGGCCGGCGGCGGGCTAGGGGGGTCGGCTTTCTCCCGAGGCGTGAAAAGTTCAGCCTGTGGGGCAGGAGGCTCGGGGACGACCCCCAGGCGCCCCTCCAGGGACTCCAGGCGCTTGATCAGGCTTCCCAGGGACTCCAGCCCCCGAGCCTCGGCCATCCGGACCAGCGCCATCTCGAGGACATAGCGTGGTTGGGACGCCCGCCGCATCTCCCCCTCGGCATCCAAGAGAAATCGCAGCGCCAATTCCAGGTGGGGAATCTCCACGTGCGCCGCCCGCTGCTCGAGATCCCGCATGACCTCCGGAGCAAGCCCCAGGATCTCTCCTGCCTTGGGGCTGAGCTTCACAAGCAAGAGCGACCGGAGCTGCTCCAACAAGTCGAGGACAAAGGTGCGGAGATCTCCCCCTGTGGCGGCGAGCTCGCCGACAAGCTCCACGACCTTCCCCGGGTCCCCCGCCAAGCAGGCCCCCATCACCGCCCGGACCACCTCGGGCGCCGTCCATCCCAGGACGGCCCCCACCACATCGGCAGTCACCCGCTCGCCTCCATACGCGATCACCTGATCGAGGATGCTCTGGGCATCGCGCAGGCTCCCGTCGGCCGCCCGGGCGAGAGCGGCCAGGGCTTCCGGAGCCACGTCTACCCTTTCAGCCTCCGCAATCGCCCGAAGACGCTCCGTAAGCAGGCCCTGGCCAATGCGACGAAAGTCGTAGCGCTGGCAGCGGGAGTGGATCGTGGGGGGGACCTTGTGCGGTTCGGTCGTGGCGAGGATAAAAACCACCTTGGGCGGCGGCTCCTCCAGGGTCTTCAGGAGGGCATTGAAGGCCGAAAGAGAAAGCATATGGACTTCATCGATGATGTAGACCTTGGTGCGGCCTCTGACCGGCTGGTAGATCAACTGTTCCTGCAGATCCCGCACATGCTCGACACCGGTGTGCGAGGCGCCATCGATCTCTACGCAGTCCACGGCAGCGCCTGCCGTGATCTCGCGGCAGTTGAGGCACTGGTTACACGGCTCAGGCGTTGGGCCACTGTCGCAGTTCAAGGCCTTGGCGAGGATCCGCGCAGTGGTGGTCTTACCGACCCCCCGAGGACCCGCGAAGAGAATGGCGTGAGCCACCCGGCCCTGCTGGAGCGCATTCTTGAGGGTCCGGGTGACCGCCTCCTGCCCCACGACTTCGTCGAAGGTCTGGGGGCGCCACCGCCTAGCTAGTACCTGATACGACATAGATCTCTCGTTCGTGGTTGATGGTTCAGAGTTCATAGAGGAGCCGGAGCACGGTCACCTGCTCTGAACCATGAACGGCTCGGCTGAGCTCGCCGTAGCCTATGAACCCTGAACCGAAAAAAGTCCTTGGCCGTGCACCCACCGTCGATCCCAACCGCCGGCTCTTACCCAGGACCGAAGGCTCCAGCCGGGCACCCCTGCGGCACAGGAGGCGGACCGCTTACCGCTGCTTCCTTCCGGACCTGACGGGGTTCACGGATCCCCCTTGCGCAGGACCCGACCCTCGACGCCCCAACCCCGGGCAGATCGCCCGGAGATCTAGGACCTCGGGCAGGAGTTCAATCCCGCTATAGCGGATTGCGGGTTCAGGGCACCGCTAGCTCCCCATCTAGCACGGCCAAGGACCCTTCAGAACAGGTATGAGCAATGAGCTATGAGGTTACAGCTTTGGCCTCTGGCTGGTCCCGCTCCGAACTCAGTCCTCATCGCTCAGTACTCGATGCTGACTATGGCGGAGAGGCCGGGATTCGAACCCGGGGTGGGTGTCACCCCACACACGCTCTCCAGGCGTGCACCTTAAACCGCTCGGCCACCTCTCCGCGTGCACCCGTTCATGGTTCATAGATCATGGTTCATGGTATGGACCAGTGAGAATATGAGGCCCGCGTTCCGTCCATGAACCCTGAACCGTGAACTCTGAGCGATGTTGTGGCGGAGGGGGTGGGATTCGAACCCACGTGCCCCGCTCATCGCGGGACAACCCGATTTCGAGTCGGGCCCGTTACATCCACTTCGGTACCCCTCCCGCTCGCCCATCCCAAGCCGCAGGAGTCGGGTGCCTGCCGCCGGGCCAGAAAGAATTCCTGCAGGAGGGCCTGAGACTCCTCCGCCCGCACACCACTCACCACCTTGACCCGATGATTGAGCCGCGGATCATCGAGGAGACGGTAGACGCTCTCGACGCCGCCTCCCCAGCGATCGGGGGCGCCGTACACGAGCCCTGCCACCCGCGCATGGAGCAAAGCCCCGGCGCACATCACACACGGTTCCAGGGTGACATATAGCGTGGCCTCGGGAAACCGATAGTTGCCGACCTGCCGCCCCGCTGCCCGGAGCACCAGGATCTCGGCATGCGCCGTCGGATCCTGGAGCGCGATGGGCTGATTATGCGCGGTAGCCAAGACGACCCCATCCTGGATCAGGACAGCCCCCACCGGCACCTCTCCCGTCTCGCCCCCCCGGTGGGCCTCCTGAAGCGCCACATCCATCCACAAGAGATGCCCCTCGTGGGTTGTCTCTTTCGGCAACCCCACAGATTCCCTCCTGTCAGAATGGGCAGAGTATAACAGACTGATACGGCGAGGGCAACCGGGTCGGGTTGTTACGCCTGCCCCTGGGAAAGCTGAGCCACCTTGGCCTTGAGTTCGTGGAGCAGGGTCCGGGCCTGGAGTTCGAGCCGCCGCTTCTCCAGCGCCCGTTTCACGGCATGGAGCATGACCTCGCTCTTGAACCCCTTGACGATAAAGTCAAAGGCCCCAAGCCTCAGGGCAGTGACGGCGTTGTGGGATGAGGGATGGCCGGTGACCACGATCACCGGCGTGTCCGGCGTGAGGGTCTTCAATCGTTCGATGAGCTCGGGGCCCGACATGCCCGGGAGGACCAGATCCACCAAAATGACGTCGACCTCCTGGAACCGTAAGAGTTCGAGGGCCTGATGGGCCGTTGGCACCGTCAGGACCGTGTAGCCGTGGTCTCGGAGCAGGTCAGCGTAGATCGCCCGTTCGAGCAGCTCGTCCTCAACGATGAGGATCGTCGCCAAGGGGGGGCGCGACGGTGGGCCCTTGAGGAGATCGTGAGCGGCCCCCTCGGCATACCGGGCCGCCTCCAGCTCATGCAGGGAGCCGAGCGTCCGCTCGAGATCCCGGTGCAAGTGCCTGACCCTGAGGAGCGTCCGTACCCGCATGAGGAGCTCGCGCCGCTCGATGGGTTTGGTCAGAAAGTCATCGGCGCCCTCGTGAATCGCTTTTTCCCTCTCGGCCATCTGGTCCAGGCTCGTGACGATCACGACGGGAATGTCGCTGGTCTCCTTTCGCGCCTTGAGCTCCCGCAGCACCTCGCGGCCGCTCATGCCGGGCATGCCGAGGTCGAGGAGGACGATGTCGGGGCTCGCTCTCCTGACGGCACTGAGCGCCTGCTCTCCGCTCATGGCGGTCAGGACGTCGAGCCCCGCCCCCTTCAAGTAGGTCTCAAGGGTCCCGAGGGCTTTCGGGTCGTCATCCACCGCCAGGATCCTCCCCGGCGGCAGCCCCGCGGTTCCATCGCACATCAACGGCCTTTGGTCCTGCCTGCGAGCCTTCATCGAGACACCATCCCCGCCCCGTTTTTTGCACTTTCTATGCCAACGCTGTACCCCCTTCTCATGACGATTCAGCCCTGCCCAAGGACCCGTCGAGTTATTTTTCTTGACACCGCGTGGGATCGCTTGTACGGTCATTAAGCACCCGACCGAAGGCTCCTCGCAACTCTTGTTGCTTTCACAGCCCCCAAAGGCTTCGCGAGCTTTTGAGGGCTCTTTTTTTACGACCCCACGGCGAGGAGGAACCTCGGTCGGGCACACGGTACGTGGAAACGATCCCCTTGGAGCCGCTGAGGGGATGGGAGGAAGGGAGAAGAAAGGGTGCGCGTTTCAGAACCCTCCGGTTCGAGGTCAGGGTCCTGGACATCCAAAAGGCGCCGAGTACGTAGTGCCGGAGGAAATGGGAGGGAAGATGTCAGAGTATCGGCGGCGCGATGATCAGGGGCGAGAGGCGGGTGGGAACCCGCCGCAACGCCGTCCCTTGGAGGTCATTGTAGACGACCGCGGGGTCGAATCCGCACTCCGCACCTTGAAGCGCCTCGTGCTTCGTGACGGGATCCTTCGGGAGCTGAAGCGGAAGCAGAACTATGAGAAACCGGGGGAGCGGAAGCGCCGCAAGATTCGCGAGGCTACCCGTCGACGCCGCCGACAACTCAGCCGAGCCCTGAGGCGCAAGGATGAGCGGTGGTAGTAGCGCGGTTCGGGCCAGAGCGGCACGCGACCATGAGGGGATCCCGCCAGTTTTGTAGCTCACATCGTGCAAACGTTCTCGTGTGTGAAATCGAGAGGAGATCAGCACAATGCAGCGGAAGTGGTGTCCAAACCTGAATCACAGGCGCTCCAACGCCCCAGTCCGGTACTGCCCGAACTGTGGCGAGGTGGTGAGCGCAAACATTATCATCAAGAAATGCAGCGAAGAAGAACATGCCGAGAGCCGCCGGCGCAGGAACGCTTATTGCACGGATTGCGGTGCGCAGCTCATCAAGTAGGGCGACATATTGTGGGACCACACACCACCACTTTCATGGAGAAAGCATATGAGTTCGGTTCCGACAGGAGATAAGCTCGCATCGAACAAGGTGCCTTGGCGGCAGACTGTGGCCAAGTATGAGAATCCAGATCTGCAGCGCAGTGTGTGGCAGGTCGTCAACACACTTATCCCCTATGTCATTCTGTGGTACCTGATGTATCGCAGCCTGGAAATCTCTTATTGGATTACGCTGGCACTGTCGGCTCTCACGGCAGGCTTTTTGGTGCGCATCTTTATCATTTTTCACGACTGCGGACACGCTTCCTTTTTCAAATCCCAGAAAGCCAATGACGTTTGGGGATTTATTGCCGGTGTTTTGACGATGTCGCCCTATTTGGGCTGGCGACGCGAACATGCGATGCACCATGCCACCGCTGGCGATTTGGACCGACGGGGGGTGGGGGATATCTGGACATTAACGGTGAAGGAATACCTGGAGTTGTCCCCGAGCGGGCGGCTTGGGTATCGGCTGTACCGCAATCCACTGGTGATGTTTGTTCTTGGGCCCCTTTTCGTTTTCCTGATTAGGCATCGTTTTGCGGGGCCAACCGCAAGCAAGCGAGAACGCCACAGCGTGTATTGGACAAATCTGGCGCTATTGGGCATTGTGGCCCTGATGGGTGTCACTATTGGTATCAAGGCATTCGTATCGGTGCACTTGCCGATTGTAATGATTGCAAGCGCGGCTGGGGTGTGGTTGTTTTACGTGCAGCATCAGTATGAAGGGGTCTACTGGGAGCGTCACGAACATTGGGATTACGTGACCCTGGCCCTACAGGGCAGTTCATTTTATAAACTGCCCAAGATTTTGCAGTGGTTCACCGGCAACATAGGGTTCCACCACATTCATCACCTGAGCCCCCGCATTCCCAATTACTACCTGGAAAGGTGCCATGAAGAGAACCCTATGTTCCGGGAAGTGAAACCCATTACATTATTCGCTAGTTTAAAATCGCTCACGTTTCGCCTGTGGGATGAAGAGGGACGCAAGCTGGTGGGCTTTGGCTACCTCAAAGACCTTCGGAATCAGCAGGCAATGGCTTCTCGACAGTGAAAGGATGCGCACGGGTTCAAGACGAGTCGGACGACCGGCACGGGTATCTGTAACCACTCTACGCTGACTGCCATCTCGCGGCAGTCTTCCCGTGGTCCGTGTGTGGCCGCGATACGAAGGCCTACTCCGTGGCGTTTGCGGATGGTCGCGTCGGTCCTGCCCTCTTGACAGCGCCCGTGGCCCTGGCGATACCCAATCAATCCCAACGCTCAGACATACCGTAAACCGCGCAATCGGCAGGTTCTACCAGGTGAGAGATCCCGCTTCCTTCGCTGGCCTGATCATTCGCGAAAAGGATCCGGAAAATCTGGAATTTCCCTTCTCCTCGCTCAACAGCTTCGTCACACCTAACGAGCAGTTCTTTATCCGCTCCCATTTCGCCGTACCGAAACTGAATCCCCGCAGCTGGCGGCTTAAGATCGAAGGTCTCGTCGATCGCCCTTGCCAAATCGATTACAACGACTTGCTGAGGTTGCCGTCCCGCTCGGTGACGACGACGCTCGAATGTGCGGGTAACAGCCGTATTTTTTTGACGCCCAAAGTGGGCGGTTTGCAGTGGGGCTTGGGCGCGGTGGGCAACGCGGAATGGACGGGTGTCCCCCTCGCAGCCGTGCTGGAGCGCGCCGGGGTGCACGCCGGAACAGTCGAGGTGGTGCTGCAAGGAGGGGATGCGGGCGAGATCAAGAAGGAACCGCAATCGCCCGGAAAGATTCATTATGCCCGAAGCCTCCCGCTGGAGAAGGCCTTGCGATCAGAGGTGATCTTGGCCTACCAGATGAACGGCGCACAGCTTCCCATGTCTCATGGCTTCCCTGTGCGGGCTGTCGTGCCCGGCTGGTATGGAATGGCGTCGGTCAAATGGCTCACCCGTATCGTCGTCACTGATCGTGTTTTTCGCGGTTACTTCCAGACATCGGACTATGCATACTGGGACCAGCCCGAGGGGTTGCCAATCCAATTGTTGCCCGTGGCCGAAGTAGAGGTCAAAGCCCAGATTGCACGTCCCGCCCTGCACGAAGTCGTGCGCGCAAATTCGGTTTATCGGATGCATGGCGCCGCGTGGGCCGGAGAATCGGAAGTGACCAAGGTGGAGGTGAGCACGAATGGAGGCCGCATGTGGAAGCCGGCAGAGTTCCTCGGTGCTGCTTCCAGGTATGCCTGGCGCTTGTGGGAATACACCTGGCACACACCGTCGCGCGTAGGACGCTATACGGTGATGGCGCGGGCGAGCGACGCTCGTGGGCGCGTGCAACCAATGCACCGCGACCCGCATCGTGGAACGTACATGATCAGTCACGTTCAACCCATCGAGGTCGAAGTCCAAGAATCGGCTCCGCCGCCGCCCACGGACCGCTACACCATCTGAACCTCTCAGCAACGGGGGAGGTGCCGGACGAGGTCAAGGAGTAGACCAGCTAGGTGATTGTGGCGCGCCCAAGAGGATTCGAACCTCTGACCTACGGATTCGTAGTCCGTCGCTCTATCCAGCTGAGCTATGGGCGCGTCTCAATGCTGGAATGCTAGAACGCTAGGAGGCTAGAAAGCTTAAACCCAATGCTTCTCTCCCCGGGCATTCCAGCGTCCCAGCCTTCCAGCTTTCTAGCAATAAGACATGGCGGAGAGGCCGGGATTCGAACCCGGGGTAGGGCTCAACACCCTACAACCGCTTAGCAGGCGGCTGCCTTCAGCCTGGCTCGGCCACCTCTCCACACGATGGGGTTCA
This sequence comes from Candidatus Methylomirabilota bacterium, assembly GCA_023249165.1. Taxonomy (GTDB): domain Bacteria; phylum Methylomirabilota; class Methylomirabilia; order Methylomirabilales; family CSP1-5; genus CSP1-5. The sequence continues at coordinate 19,421 of JAHFDE010000001.1, forward strand.
TGGTTCATGGATCGTGGTTCATGGCTTACGGTCCAAGACCAGAATGTAAGGTCCCGCTCCCGACTATGAACCGTGAACCATGAACTCTGAACTCCGATTCCGGCAAGCGGAGTCGGATGGCGGAGGGGGTAGGATTCGAACCCACGAGGCTCTTCGCCTAACGGTTTTCAAGACCGCCGCCTTCAGCCACTCGGCCACCCCTCCGTTTGGTTCATGGTTCAGAGTTGAGGGTTCGGGGTCTAAACCGCATACGGCCTAAGTATACGACGTCCCTGCCCAAATTACCATGAACTATGAATCGCGAACGGCGATCCCGTTGTGCGGGATCGTGGCAGTCACGCTGGAGGCTCGATTTTCGTGAGGCCGCCCATGTACGGCCGGAGAACTTCGGGGATGGTGACGGTACCGTCGGCCTCCTGGTAGTTCTCGAGGATGGCGGCCCAGGTCCGACCGATGGCGATGCCGGAGCCATTCAGGGTGTGCACGAATTCTGCCTTCGCCCCCGGGTGAGCGCGGTAGCGAATGGCGGCCCGCCGTGCCTGAAAGTCCTCGAAGTTACTGCAGGAAGAGACCTCCCGGTAGACCTGCTGGCTCGCAAACCACACCTCGAGATCGTAGGTCTTGGCGGCGGCAAAGCCCAGGTCGCCCGTGCAAAGCACCACCACTCGGTAGGGGAGATGAAGCCGCTTCAAGACCTCTTCGGCTTCAGTAGTGAGCTGCTCTAGCGCCTGATAGGACGTCGCCGACTCGGTGAACTTCACCAGCTCGACTTTGTTGAACTGGTGCTGGCGGATGATCCCCCGCGTATCCTTCCCGTACGAGCCCGCCTCCCGCCGGAAGCAGGGCGTGTACGCCACGTAACTCAGCGGTAATGTCCCGGGCTCCAGTATCTCCTCCCGGTGGATATTGGTGACCGGGACCTCCGCCGTGGGAATGAGAAAATACGGATCGTCTGCCGTCTTGAAGAGCTCGTGGGCGAACTTGGGGAGCTGCCCGGTGCCCGTCATACTGTCTTCGCTGACCAAGAGAGGTGGGAACACCTCGGTGTAGCCGTGCTCCCGCACGTGCAGGTCGAGCATGAAATTGATCAGGGCCCGCTCGAGGAGCGCCCCTTTCCCTTTCAGAAGCGGAAAGCGGGCGCCGGCCAGTCGCGCGGCCCGGGCGAGATCCAGGATCCCCAGGTCCTCCCCGATCTCCCAGTGGGGTCGTGGCTCACCATCGAAGGACCGCGGTGCGCCCCAGCGGCGGACCTCGACATTCTCTTCCGGGCTGCGTCCAACGGGGACGGAAGGGTGAGGGAGGTTCGGGATCAGGAGCAGAAGGCTACCCAGTTCCTGTTCGACGGCCTGAAGTCGGTCTTCGCTCTCCTTCAGCGCACTGGAAATTTCCCGGCTTCTCGTCACCAGGGCTGTCGCCACATCCGCGGGCTTCTCGCCCACCCTGGTCTCCTGCACCTGTCGAGAGAGCGCCTTCTTTTCTCGCCGCCATTGCTCAACGTCAACCACCAGCCGCCGCCGTTCGGCGTCGAGTTTCAGCAGCTTCTCTAAGTCAAATTCTGCTCCCCGCTGCCCAAGCTTCTCCCGGATGAGACCGGCATTTTCCCGAATGAACTTGAGGTCCAGCATCGCCCGGCCCTTACTCCTCTTCGGGCTCGTCCCCTTCGACAAGCTCAGGGGGGCCTTCGGCCGGCTCAAGGGTGCCCTCGACAGGTTCAGGCCCGGCCTCCGCGACCTCGTCCTCCTCCATCACGACAGCGGTCACCGCGGCCACGCGGTCCCCCTCCTCCAGGCCCTGGAGCCGCACCCCCTGTGCATCCCGGCCCGTATCGCGGATCTCCCGGACCCGAAGGCGGGTCACCTTCCCCTCCTGGGAGATCATCATCACCCCGTCCTCCTCCCGGACCTGTTTGATCCCCACGACCGGGCCGTTCTTGTCGGTCACCCGAATATTGATGATCCCCTTGCCACCGCGCCCCTGGACCCGGTACTCGGAGACATCGGTCCGCTTCCCGAACCCTCGCTCGCAGACCGTCAGCATCTGGGCGCCCTCAGAGACGATCTCCATCCCGACCACCTGATCTTGCGACTCCAGGCGAATCCCCGTGACCCCTCGCGCTGACCGTCCCGTGGGCCGGACATCGTCTTCCTTGAACCGGATCGCCATCCCATTTCGGGTCCCCAGGAAGACGTCCTCGGTGCCGCGTGTCATGGCGACCCCGATCAACTCATCCCCCTCATCGAGCGAGAGTGCAATGATCCCCCCCGCCCGCGGATTGGCATAGGCGCTGAGCTCCGTCTTCTTCACCACCCCCCGCCTGGTCGCCATCACCAGATACCGGTCGACCTCAAATTGGCGGATGGGGATCATCGTGGTCACGTGCTCCCCGGACTGCAGCTCGAGGAAGTTGGCATTGGACTTCCCCCGCGCCGCCCGGCCGAGCTGGGGAATCTCATGAACCTTCAGCCAGTGCACCCGCCCCAGATTAGTAAACAAGAGGATGTAGCTATGGGTCGTAGCCACAAAGAGGTGCTCGACGTAGTCCTCCTCCTTGGGGGCCATGCCCGTCGTCCCCTTGCCGCCCCGCCGCTGTGCGCGGTAGACGCTGAGCGGACTGCGCTTGATATATCCGCCGTGAGTGACGGTGATCACCATCTCTTCGTCAGCCACCATGTCTTCAAGGCTGATCTCGGTCGTCTCCTCTTCGATCTGGGTCCGGCGCGGATCACCGTAGGCCTCCTTGAGCCCCAGCAGCTCCTCCTTGATGATCTGGCGCACCAGCCCCTCACTCTGCAAGATGGCCTGCAGCCGCGCGATGGTCTGCAGTGTCTCCTGATATTCGTCCTGAATCTTCTGCCGCTCGAGCGCCGTCAGTCGCTGGAGTCGGAGGTCCAGGATGGCCTGGGCCTGGATCGGCGTCATGGTGAAACGCTGCACCAAACCCGTCCTGGCGTCCTCCACCGCTCGCGAGCGGCGGATGAGGGCGATGACCTCGTCAAGATGGTCCAGGGCGATCCGGTAGCCCTCCAGGATATGAGCCCGCTCCTCTGCCTTTCGCAGGTCGAAGCGGGTCCGGCGCACCACCACCATGCGCCGATGATCGATGAAGTATTGCAGCTGCTGCTTCAGCGTGCAGACCTTCGGCTGGTTTTCGACCAGACCCAGCATGATGACGCCGAAGGTGGACTGCATGGGGGTGTGTTTGTAGAGCTGATTCAGGATCGGCCGGGGCGTCTCGTCCCTCTTCAGCTCCAGGACGATCCGCATCCCTTCCCGATCCGACTCGTCGCGGAGATCGGCGATGCCCTGCACCCTCCCGTCCCGGATCAGCTCGGCGATCCGCTCGATGAGCTTCGCCTTGTTGACCTGGTAGGGGAGCTCTGCAATGATGATGCTCTCGCGACCTCCTCGCCCCTTCTCCACGAAGGCCTTGGCCCGCAACTGGATCAGGCCCCGTCCGGTCCGGTAAGCCTCCTCAATCCCACCACGCCCGTGGATGAAGGCGGCCGTGGGGAAGTCGGGACCGGGGAGGACCGCCATCAGCTCTTTGAGGGAGACGTCCGGGTTCTCCAGCTGCAGGATCACCGCATTCACCACCTCTCCCAGGTTATGGGGCGGGATGTTGGTGGCCATGCCGACGGCGATCCCCGACGAGCCGTTCACGAGAAGGTTGGGGAGGGCGGCCGGCAAGAGCGCCGGCTCCTGAAGGGTGTCATCGAAATTGGGGACGAAGTCGACCGTCTCCTTGTCGATGTCTCGAAGCAGCTCCTGGGCGATCCGGGCTAACCTGACCTCGGTGTAGCGCATCGCGGCGGGCGCATCGCCATCGACAGACCCGAAGTTCCCCTGCCCGTCGATCAGGGGGTAGCGCATCGAGAAATCCTGGACGAGACGGACAATGGTGTCGTAGACGGCCGCATCGCCGTGCGGATGATACTTCCCCAGGACCTCTCCCACCACCCGGGCCGCCTTCTTGTAGGGGCGATTGAAGGCGAGTCCCAGCTCTTGCATGGCATAGAGCACCCGGCGGTGCACCGGTTTCAGCCCGTCCCGGACATCGGGCAGGGCCCGCCCGATGATGACGCTCATGGCGTAGTCCAGGTACGACCGCCGCATCTCCTCGTGGATGTCGGTGGGTCTTACCTCGCCGATCCGCGGCTCTTCGGTCCGATCCTCTGGCACGCCTTCGCCTTCCTAGTACCGACCTAACCCTTCGAACTTCCCAGGGCTGGTACTGAGTGGGCAAAATGCAAACGCATTTCACCATGTGACAATTGAACAATAGAACAGTAGACCGCAATGGAGCCTTTTTTCAGGATCAGTCTATTGTTCCAATGCTCCATTGCTCTAAAGTAAACGCGCTTCGTGCGTTTACTTTAGATGTCCAGGTTCGCCGCCTCCAGGGCGTGCTCCTCGATGAACTGCCGCCTGGGCTCCACCTGTTCCCCCATCAAGGTGGTAAAGATCCGTTCGGCGGCGAGCGCATCCTGCACCGTTACCTTGAGGAGCGTCCGCGTCTCCGGATTCATGGTAGTCTGCCACAGCTGCTCCGGATTCATCTCGCCGAGGCCCTTGTACCGCTGAATGGTCATCCCCTTCTTCGCGAGGGCGAGCGCCTTCTCGTGGAGCTCGGTCCAAGAGGTCGCCTCTGCCGTCTCCCCATCGGCCTCGATCCGGAATGGGGGTCTCCCGAGGCCCTTGAGGGCAGTCACGGCCGCGTCCAGCTCGCGATACTCCACCGACCCCACCAGGGCCTGATCGATCACAGAGCGCCCCTGCGCTCCCCCCTCCCCCAGCGTGAGCACCAGACGAAAGACCTCCTGGTCCTCATCCCACTCGATCTCGCCCTCCGCCCGGGCGCTCCGGTCATCCTGGGTGCGCAGCGCCTTCAGCAGCCGCTCAAGGAGCCGCGCAACCTTGTCCTGCTCCTTGAGGTCCCCTCGCCCGATGCCGCCGATCCCGATCAGGGCCTCGACGATATCCGGGCTTCGCCCGCGCCGCTCAAGGACCCGCCGGCAGGTCTGCCACGTGGCCATCTTGCGGAGGAGGCCGATCAGCCGCTGTCCGCCGAAGGCCGCCCCCTCTGCACCGGCGTGCACCTTGAGGGTATCCGCAGCCGCTTCCAGGAGGAACTCCTCCATGGCCCGATCGTCCTTGAGATACCGCTCGACCTTGCCGCGTTTCACCCGGTAGAGGGGGGGTTGGCCGATGTACAGATGCCCCTGGTCCACGACCTGCCTGAGATGTCGGAAGAAAAAGGTCAGCAGCAGTGTCCGGATGTGCTCCCCATCCACATCGGCGTCGGTCATGATGATGATCCGGTGGTAGCGGAGCTTGCCGATGTCGAACTCCGGATCGATCCCCGCTCCGAGCGCCGAGATCATCACCCGAATCTCCACGGAGGAGAGCATCTTGTCGATCCGGGCCCGCTCCGTATTCAGGATCTTGCCCCTGAGGGGGAGGATGGCCTGAAACCGCCGATCCCGGCCCTGCTTGGCCGACCCCCCTGCCGAGTCTCCTTCGACCAGATAGAGCTCGCACAGTGCCGGGTCCTTCTCAGAGCAGTCGGCCAGCTTCCCCGGCAGCCCATCGTCATTGAGGGGCCCCTTGCGCCGCGCCAGCTCCTTCGCCCGCCGGGCCGCCTCCCGCGCCCGGGCCGCCTCGGCCATCTTTTCCACGATGCGGCGGCCGATGCCCGGGTTTTCTTCCAGGAACTCCCCCAGCTTCTCATTGACGATGGTCTCCACGAGGCCCTTCATGTCCGGGTTGTTGAGGCGGGCCTTGGTCTGCCCCTCAAACTGGGGGTTGGAGAGCTTGACGCTGATCACGGCGGTCAACCCCTCACGGATGTCATCGCCGGTCAGGGTCGCCTTGAGGTTCTTCAGGAGGTCGCGGCCCGCCGCATAGCTGTTGATGGTGCGGGTGAGGGCGGACCGGAAGCCGATGAGGTGCGTCCCTCCGTCACGGGTGTTGATGTTATTGGCGAAAGAAAAGACCGTCTCGCTATAGCCGTCGTTATACTGGATCGCGACCTCGACGACCGTCCCGTTCCGCGTCTCCTCGATATAGATCGGCTTGGGGTGGAGGATCGCCTTGTTCTCGTTCAACAATTCCACAAAGGCCTTGATGCCCCCGCTATAGTAGAACTCGCGTGTCTGCTGGACCCGCTCATCGGCCAGGATGAGTCGGAGGCCTTTGTTCAGGAAGGCCAGCTCGCGTAGCCGGTTGCTGAGCGTATCCAGGCTGAAGGTTCGGTCCGCAAAGATTTCTCCGTCCGGGGAAAAGGTGATCCGCGTCCCGCCCTTCCGAGCCTTTCCAATCTCCTCGAGCTCCCCGGCCGGCTTCCCCCGCTCGTACCGCTGCAGATACCTCTTGCCGTCGCGCCAGATCTCGACCTCGAGCCACTCGGAGAGGGCGTTCACCACCGAAACGCCCACCCCGTGCAGGCCGCCGGCGACCTTATATGCGGAGCTATCAAACTTGCCGCCGGCATGAAGCGTGGTCAGCACGACCTCGACCGCCGGCCGGCCGGTCTGCTCATGAATATCCACCGGGATCCCGCGGCCGTTGTCCACCACCGTCACGCTGTTGTCGAGGTGAATGGTCGCCTCGATGCGATCGCAGAAGCCTGCCAGCGCCTCATCAACGCTGTTGTCAACGACCTCGTACACCAGGTGGTGAAGTCCCTCGGGGCCGGTGCCGCCGATATACATCGCGGGCCGCTTCCGCACGGCCTCAAGCCCTTCCAGGACCTTGATCTGCTCCGCGCTGTATGTCGGAGCCTCCTGAGCTCCTTGTCGGTCTTCTACCATCACCACCCCCCTACACGTTCGACCCCCCCATTGCCTCCCGCCAAAAAAAATCCGCCCCCGCTGTCCGAGAACGTCCCGGGTGGGGCGGGGCGGAAGGACACGGGGATCAGATCCGCATGGGCATAATGACGCAGCTGAAGCCCTCCCCTTTGTGCGGCTCGAACAGGGCGGGGGACAACGGATCGTGGACGTGCATCGAGACCTCCGACTCCTCCACCACACCCAAGAAGTCCAGGAGGTACCTGGCGTTGAACCCGACGGTGGTCTCGGCCCCTCGATACTCCATAGAAAGCTCCTCCCTCGCCTCGCCGAGATCGATATTCGTACAGGAGATGATGAGGCGCCCCGCCTTCAGCTCCAGAACGGTTGGCGTCGCCCGATCCCCCGCAATCGTCGAGGTGCGGCGAAGAGCGCCGAGGAGTTCGTCCCGGCGGAGCACGGCTTTCGGACCGCTCGGAGACGGGAGGACCTGCTGGTAGTTGGGGAACTGTCCTTCAATCAGCCGAGTGATCAAGCGGCTATGGCTCAGGAGGAAGGCAAGCTGGTGGTCCAGGGGAACCAGGCGAACATCCCCTGTCTCCTCCTTGAGCATCTTCCCGAGCTCTGACAGGGCCTTCCGTGGGATGATGGCCTCGAGCCCTCGTTCCTTCACTCCCTTTCCGATGGGGGCCTTGACGAGTGAGAGGCGATGACCGTCTGTAGCCACCATACAGAGATCCACTTCTGTCACCTGCAAAAAAGCTCCCGTCAGGGTCGGTCGCGTCTGATCCGTGGAAACGGCAATGAGGGTCTTTGGGATCATCGTTCGAAGCGTCTCAGTGGTGATGGTGATGCCGACCCCCTCAGGGACCTTGGGAAGGGCGGGGAAGTCTTCCGGTCCGATCCCCTTCAGACGGAAGGCCGATTTCGCACAGACGATCTCTACATTTTTTCCCTCTTCCCACCGAAGGTCGATTGGGGCATCGGGCAGCTCGCGCACGATCTCGTACAGTTTTTTTCCCGAGACCGCCACAGCGCCGTCGTGCATGACCTCACCCTCAAGGGAGGTCTGGATACTGACGTCGAGGTCGGTGCCTGAGAGGGTAATGGTGTTTCCTCTTCCCTCGAGAAGGAGGTGGGAGAGGACCGGAAGAGTTCTCTTTGCCTCGATAACGCCCTGGACCTGCGCCAAGGTGCTCAAGAATGCATTCCGACCCACTTGGGCACGCATCACCTTCCTCCCCGCTTCACTCCCATTATGAGTTCATGGTTCTCTTAATCATTATACAAGAGCGATCTCTCTATAACCTATAGAGATAATATCTTAAGTCGTAGAGGATAGGAGGCCTTGTGGAAATACGGAAAGCATCGAAAGTGAATAGGTCTGCCTTGGGACAGAGAATGGAATGCCATGGGGATTAAACGGGAAAACACGTCGAATTCCTCCCCTCTCCCCACCTCCCCACATCTTTTCCATTGAGGTTCCCTGACTTATCAACTCCTCGCGGCGGGCGCCCGATCTTCCTCACTTCACGAGGGCAACATCTCGTGAAGCCGCTCCACTTCTGGCCTGATTCGTTTCCACACGGGCCAAGCCGCAGCAGGCGTGCGTTTATTCTCTCGACCCCCCTTCAGAGCTCTTAGGACAAGGCTTTGAGTTACTCACAAGATTGTCCACATGTGTGGAAAACCCATAAAGTCCTTTAAATTCAAATAGTTGGGTTCCATATCAAGAACGGATGTACGATCGGACCCCGGGATTTTTGGCAAGGCCGGGGGTGCAACTTCGCACAGTTCTTATAGCACGCGGGCCCCACAATTACAACTACTTTTTGCCCTCCACCGGGCCGGTGTGGATTGAAATTGACAAGTGAATCGCAGAGGACTACGATTAGGCGCTTTAGCGGAGTGGCGTTACTCGGAGAGGGCGTGAGGAGTGAAGCGCACCTATCAACCGAGCCGCATTAAGCGAAAACGCACCCACGGATTTCGCCAGCGGATGAGGAGCAAGGGGGGCCAGCGAGTCTTGGCCCGCCGGCGGGCCAAGGGGAGAAAGCGGCTGGCAGTGACGTAGGTGGGGCATCGGTTTTCGAGGGCGGACCGTATTCGCGCCACGAAGGAGTTTCGGGAAGTCATCCGCGGCGGCGAAAAGGTCTCTGGCCGAGGCGTCAGCGTCTTTGTGTACCGTCGTGACCGCCCTGGACAGAGGTTGGGGCTCGCCGTCGCTTCGCGCCTCAGTGGCGCGGTCGCTCGGAATCGCATCAAACGGCGGCTGCGGGAGTACGTTCGCCTGAACCGGGCCAAGATGGCGGACGGACTCGACCTGGTCGTGGTGGTGCATCGAGATCTCTCTGGCGGCGACGCCGAGACCTTCCGGGAGATTGTTGCGGACCTGTTCAGACGGGCCGGGCTCCTTCGTGACCTCCCTCCTCACTATGCGGAAGAATCGGCACGCCCATCCAGGTCTCGCTAGCCTTGGCCTAAAGGCGATCGCGCTGTATCGGCGGTTTCTCTCCCCACTCTTCCCCCCCGCCTGCCGGTTTGTCCCCACGTGCTCGGCCTACGCCGAGGAAGCAATTCGCAGGTACGGGCTGGTTCAAGGAATCATCCTATCCGTTCGGCGGTTGCTCAGATGTCATCCCCTTCACCCCGGGGGAATTGATCCGGTGCGCTGAGGGAAGGCGGGTACGCGGGAGGCAGCCGTGACTCAATTGCCAGACCCCGATCGAGGAGACATGGAGCGGAGGGCCATTGCGGCCGCCGCCCTGGCCGTCATCGTTCTCCTGGCGTACCAGGCCTTTTTCACGCCGGCCCCTCCGCCGACCGAGCCAAAGAAGGAGGCGGCCGAGGAGAAACCTGCGGCACAGGTGGTAGCACCTCAGCCCCAAGCCAGGAGCCCACGGCTCGTCGGGGCGCCCAGGCGAGGCGAACGGGAAGAGGCGATCACGCTTGAAACCGACCTGGTCAAGGTGGTCCTGACCAATCGGGGAGGCGGGATTCGGAGCTGGCAGCTCAAACAGTACCAGGAGGACAGCGGGTTCGTCGATCTCGTGGGGCTGCTCCCCGACCGCAGCACGCCCACTCCTCTTGCCGTCTGGGTCGAAGGGGGAGAGGGAAGGCAGGGGCTCTATCGGGTCGTGGAACGACCCGCGCTCGACCCCACCACACCCCAGCGGGTCGTGATGGAGTTTCAGGAAGCTTCAGGGATCGTGCTGGAGAAGACGCTGCTGCTCTATCCGGGGCGGTACCTGGCCGATGTCGAGATACGGGTCCAGAATGTGGGGAGCGTGCCCCACCAGGGCACTCTTCGCCTCGAGTGGGGACCCAGCCTACGCCTTGGAGCCCCGGATCAGCAAGTCGGCTCGGTCTCTATCGTCGCCCGAATTGACGGGAAGATCATCACTCCACCCCTGGAAAAGAGTGACCAGGAGACCGCCAAATCCGGGGCCGTCTCGTGGACGGCCATTCAGGACCGCTATTTCACCGCAGCCTTCATCCCCGCAGAGCCGGCTCCGTCAAGTGTCGCCGGAAAGGACGCCGAAGGGAGGCCGGTTGTAGGTCTTCTGTACCCGACGATGAAGATCCCCCCCGGTGGAGAGACAAGGGTGACACTCGAGCTCTTTGCCGGGCCGAAGGAGATCGCGAGGCTCCGGGAGGCGGGGCACGATCTGCAGAAGCTCGTGGATCTGGGCTGGTTCGATTTTCTGGCCCGACCGGCCCTCTATTTCCTCCGGTTTCTCCACAGCTTCACCGGCAACTACGGCGTCGCCATCATCATTATCACCATCCTGCAAAAGGTCGGCTTCTACCCCCTCGCGCAGAAGAGCCACAAGTCGATGCATGCGATGCAGGCGTTACAGCCGAAGATCCAGGCGATCAAGGAGCGGTACAAGAACAATCCGCAAAAGGTGAATCAGGAGACGATGGAGCTATACAAGCGCCACGGCGTCAATCCCCTGGGCGGCTGCCTCCCCATGGTGATCCAAATCCCGATCTTCATCGCCCTCTACAACGCGCTGGCCAGCTCGGTCGAGTTGTGGCGTGCCCCGTTTGCACTCTGGATTGACAACCTCTCGGTCGCGGATACCCTCTTTGTCGTGCCCTTCCCCATCCCATACATTGGGGAGGCGTTCGCGGTTCGCGGCCTCCCCGTGATCATGGGAATCAGCATGTTCATCCAGCAGAAGATGAGCCCTACGGGCGGGGACCCCCGCCAGGCCCAGATGATGCTCTATCTCATGCCGGTCATGTTCACCTTCATCTTTTGGGGGATGCCGTCGGGACTCGTCCTGTACTGGCTGGTGAACAATGTCCTCCAGATCGGACACCAATACCAGATGAACCGAGGACGCGGTCTCTCGGTGGGTGCGGGACAGGAGGCGCGGTGAGCGCACTCGAACCGGGCGATCCCTTCCAGGACACCATTGCCGCGATTGCCACCCCTCCGGGGGAGGGGAGTATCGGGGTTGTCCGCCTGAGTGGACCCCACGCCCTGGAGGTGGCTTCCCACGTTTTCGTGTCCTCGTTCGGTAGAGACCCCCGCCGATTTGCAAGCCATACGATCCACCATGGCCATGTGGTCGACTCGGGCACCGGGGCGGTGATTGACGAGGTTGTCCTTGTGTTCATGAAGGGACCGAGATCTTACACCGGAGAGGATGTGGTGGAACTGCAAGGCCATGGCGGAAGGGTCTCCCTCGAAGCGATCCTCAATCTCACCCTCCGCCACGGGGCACGGCCTGCCCTGGCTGGAGAGTTTACCCGGCGCGCCTTCTTGAACGGCCGACTCGACCTGGCTCAGGCCGAGGCGGTCCTAGAGGTCGTTCGGGCGAGGACCGAGGCCGGCCTTGCCGCGGCCGTGCGACAACTTCGAGGGGGGCTCTCGGGGCGCGTCGAGGGGCTTCGGGCAGAGCTCCTCTCGGTGGTGGCGAGCCTTGAGGCCTCGGTCGATTTTCCCGAGGAGGGGTTCGATTTTCCGGCGGTCGGTGAGCTCGAAAAGCAGATCTATCGCATCGAGGAGGGCGTAGGGGTCCTTATTCAGCAAGCGAGGGATGGACGGCTTCTCCGGGAGGGGGCGACCGTCGTGATCGCCGGCCGGCCCAATGTGGGCAAATCGAGCCTCTTGAATGCCCTGCTCGGGAGGGAGCGGGCGATTGTCTCAGTGGTTCCGGGGACGACTCGGGACACCGTGGAAGAGGAGCTCGAGATCCGTGGGTTCCCTATCCGCCTGATCGATACCGCGGGGCTGCGAGAGGAGCCCCAGGACCCGATCGAGATGGAGGGCCTACGCCGGACCCGGGAGGCCGTAGGGCGGGCCGATGTCACCATCGTCGTCGTGGATGGCAGCGAGCCGATTGCGCCCCTCGATCTCAACGCCTGGTCAGAGTCGCCGGAACCGCGAATCCTTGTGGCTAACAAGAGCGATCTTGAGCCCGCCGCCCAGTCGGCCGCCTACCAGGACCGGTTCGGGGTGGAGCCCCTCTTCACTTCGGCGCGCACCCGACAAGGGGTGGAGGGCCTCCGGAGTGAGATAGGCCGGCTCCTCGGCGGGGACGCGGCGGGCGAGGCGATCATGATGGTGGGCCCGAGACATCGGGAGGCTTTGGAGCGGGCCGAGAGGCAGCTTGAGCGGGCGCGCCGTGGCCTGGGGGAGGGCATCTCGGTTGAGCTTACCGTCCTGGATGTTCGTGGGGCACTCCACGCGCTGGGCGAGATCGTGGGGGAGACCGTGACAGAGGAGATTCTCGACCAAATCTTTCGGGACTTTTGTATCGGGAAGTAGGTATGGACGGGCTGAGCAGGGGACGTGCTCTATGGACGAGGCGGTAAGAAAGCTCCTGACTCGCGGCGGAGCAAAGCTGGGCCTTACCCTCACTGAGGCGCAGATCGAGCACTTTATCACGTACCTGAGCGAGCTCAAGCGGTGGAACCGAAAGGCGAACCTGGTTGGGTTCCGGACCGACGAGGCGGTGGTTCGGCATGGGATCCTGGAATCTTTGACCCTCCTCAAGGCGTTCGAGGTCAAGCCTAACCTGCGACTGATTGACGTCGGCACCGGCGCAGGTCTCCCTGGCATTCCACTCAAGATTGCCGCCCCCGATCTCGAGGTCACCCTTGTCGAGGCGATGAGAAAGAAGGTCTCCTTCTTGAGACAGGTGTGTCGCCTCCTCCAGTTGCGCGGGATTTCAGTCATGCAGGCCAGGGCGGAGTCCCTGCATCGTGATCCGGCGCACCGGGAGGCCTACGATCTCGTCACCGCAAGGGCGGTGACGAGGCTTCCAGAGACCGTCGCCCTCTGCACGCCCTTTATGAACAGGGAGGGGCGTCTCGTCCTGCCTGTAGGGCTGAGATGGCTGAGGGAGGCCGAGACCATTCGGCGCCCCGACATCAAGATTGAACGGGTCCTCCACCTGAGCCCGGACCGGGACATCATTATCATGGTCAGGGCCGGCACTGTTTCACGTGGAACAGGCCTCGAGGCTCGCCCGGAGCGTGTCACGTGAAACATTCTCCTTTTCCTTGGCGAGGCAGCGTGCTATCTTCGAGTCGATGCTAATGCCGTTCCAACAATGTGTGCCATCCTCTTTGCTGCACATGCCGGCCACCGTTGGAACAAGACGGGCTGATCAAATTCGGCTCAGTAGGTTGAAACGGCACTAATTGGGGGATCCGGGTGGCGCGGGTGATCGCGGTCACCAACCAAAAGGGAGGGGTGGGCAAGACCACCACCGCAATAAATCTCGCTGCTTGTCTCGCCGCGGCCGACAAACGCACACTCCTGGTGGACATCGACCCGCAGGGAAACGCAACGTCAGGGCTCGGCCTCTCCCGGACGGGGCCCGGTCCGTACATCTATGAGGTTCTCCTGGGCGAGGCGAAAATCTCCGAGGCGCTTTGCCCCGGACCGATCCCCGCGCTCTACATCCTCCCTTCGAGTTCAGCCCTGCTCGGTGCGGAGATCGAGTTGGTCCCGGTGGAGGGGCGGGAGCAGAGACTAAAGAGCGTCTTGAACGAGATTTCGGGTGATTTCGCCTATATTCTTATCGATTGTCCCCCTTCTTTGGGTCTCTTAACGCTGAATGCCCTCGTAGCCGCTCATTCCGTCCTCATTCCGCTTCAGTGTGAATATTACGCCCTGGAGGGACTCACCCATCTCCTGACCACGCTACGCCTGATTCGACGCTCGTTCAACCCGGGCCTCGAGATCGAGCGGGTCGTCTTTACTATGTATGACAGCCGCCTGAACCTCAACCGGCAGGTCGTAGAGGACGTGCGCCGGAACTTTTCCGGGCGAGTCTTTGAAACGGTGATTCCTCGGAGCACCCGCCTGAGTGAGGCCCCGAGTTTTGGGAAGCCGATCATCCTATACGATATCCGTTCGGCAGGGGCGGAGGCGTACTTACATCTTGCCAAGGAGGTGATCGATGGGACGGCAGGCGCTCGGTCGGGGCCTTGAGGCCCTCATTCCCCTTGCCAAGGGGGAGCCGGGGACCGTGGAAATTCCTCTGGCGGAGATCCGCCCAAGCCCTTTCCAACCGAGAAAGCGCTTCGATGATAAGAAACTGGACGAACTGGCCGCCTCAATCCGCGCCCAGGGGATCCTTTCCCCTGTCATAGTTCGGCAGATCCCGGGGGGCTACGAGCTTGTGGCGGGAGAGCGCCGACTCCGTGCGGCGGAGCGTGCGAGCCTCGAGCGCATTCCAGCCGTGGTGCGGGAGATGTCGAACGCGGAGATGCTCGAGGTGGCCCTGATCGAAAATGTCCAGCGGGAGGATCTCAATCCTATCGAGGAAGCGGAGGTCTACCGCCGCCTGATCGAGGAGTTTGGACTGACCCAGGAGGAGATGGCCGCACGGGTTGGAAAGGATCGGGCCTCTGTCGCCAACACACTCCGTCTGCTCAAGCTTCCCCACCCGATTCGAGAGGATCTGATCGAGGGGGCCATGTCTCCAGGGCACGGCCGGGCGCTGCTCGGTCTCGAGGGTCGGGATCTTCAGCTCAAAGCGCGAGAGGCGGTGATCCGGCGCGGCCTCTCGGTCCGGGCGACGGAGCTGTTGGTCAAGCGGCTCAAGAGCGGACCGGCGGCTCAGGGTCGGACCATCCGGCGGAAGGCCCCGGGACTGGCCCAGGCGGAAGAGCAGTTGCGCCGGACGCTGGCCACAAAGGTCCGGATCATCCGGCGCGGTCAGCGCGGGCGGATCGAGGTGGAGTTTTACTCGGAAGACGATCTCGACCGGCTCATCAGAAAAATCTGTTCGGGTTAACGGGCCACTCGGTCTCAGACGCTTCGGCGTCTCGTCTCGGCACCCGCTCCAGGGCCTTCTCCTCCAGGATCCAGGCGGACGATGAAGGGATCCACATGCGCCGCACCCTCCTGATCTTGCTGGCTTCAGGAGTAGGGACCTGGCTTGGGGTGATGGTCTTTCTCAGCTTCGTGGTAGCCCCATCCGCCTTTGCCATCCTCGAAAGTCGCCATCAGGCAGGCGATCTGGTTGCGGCCACCCTGAACGTTTTGTACCTCTCTACCTATATCCTCGGGCCTCTCCTTGCGCTGGTGAGCATCGCGGTTCGGCCGCTCGGGCGGCGGCTCCTGTGGGGGCTGAGGACGATCCTCCTTATCCTGATGACCGCTTCCACCCTCATCTCTCGGGAGATCGTTGGGACAAGGCTATTCAGTCTGCGCCGCGCCATGGGGGCCGCGATCCAGAGCATCCCGCCTGGGGATCCGCTGCGGCTGCAGTTTCAGCAGTGGCACCAATTCTCCGTCCTCCTGATGTTTTTCAATATCGCCGCCGCCGCCGTGGTCCTCTGCACCCTGTCGGTTGAGGCGTTCAGAGAAGGTCGGGGCTAGTGCCGTTCCAACTATTCGCGCCGACAGGGAGAAGCCGGTGCGCTACACCACCGTGCTGCTCCTTCTTCGAGCCGGTTAGGCACAAACTTTGCTCTTAACGAGAGCTGGACGCACCACCCCGTGATCTTTGGGGTCGGGAGGGGGGAGAGCCGTGAAGGGGAAGAATTACATCGCCGGGAAATGGGTCGGTGCCAGGGGTGGAAGCGAGTACGAGAGTCGAAATCCAGCGCAAACCGGGGAGATCTTAGGTCGAGTCCCTCTGTCCCATCGAGAAGATGTGGAACAGGCGGTCGTCTCGGCCAAGGAGGCCTTCCCCGCCTGGCGCGCCCTCTCCCGCATAAAGCGTGGGGAGGCGATCGAGCGGTTCGTCGATATCGTGAAGGCCGGGGCGGACGAGATGGCCCGGCTAGTGGCGCGAGAGGCGGGCAAGGCCATCAACGAGGCGCGGGCCGATGTCATCGAAGGGATCCACATGGCCCAGTACATGTTCGGACATGCGCGGATGCCGTATGGGCAGGCCCTCCCCTCGGAGATTGCGGAGAAGGATGCCTACATGCTTCGCAAACCGAAGGGCGTGGTGTCGGTCATCACCCCCTGGAACTTCCCCTTTGCCATTCCCATCTGGCTCATCAGCCCCTCCCTCCTCGAAGGCAATACGGTGGTCTTCAAGCCCTCCGAAGAGACCCCCCTTGTAGGGGAGAAGATTGTCGAATGCTTCGAGCGTGCCGGGCTTCCCCCCGGGGTGTTGAACCTGGTCCAGGGGATGGGAGAGGAGGTCGGATGGCCCCTGGTGGTGCATCCAGACGTCGAGGTGGTGCTGTTTACAGGCTCCTACGAGGTGGGGGCGAGGATCAAGCAAGCCTGCGCCAAAGATTACCGCAAGATGTGCGCCTGCGAGATGGGGGGGAAGAACGCCATGATCATCTGCCTGGACGCCGATCTCGAGCTGGCGGTCCGGGCGGCGATCCTGAGCGCCTTCAAGACGGCCGGCCAGCGGTGCACCTCGGCCTCGCGCCTCATCATCCATGAGAGCCGGATGAAAGAGTTTGCGCAGGCCTTCGTGGCCATGGCGAAACGGATCGTTATTGGCGATCCGATGGATCAGCAGGTCTTCATGGGGCCCGTGATCAATGAGGCGGCGGTGAAGAAGGTCGGTTTCTACAACCAGCTCGCCAAGAACGAGGGGGCGGAGATCCTGCTCGATGGGGGGCGCCTGGAGGAGGGGGAGTATCGGAACGGATACTTCTGCAGCCCCTTCATCTATCGGATGGCCCATCGCCGCGACGCCCGCGTCCTCCATGAAGAGGTCTTTGGCCCGCACGTGGCCCTGATCCCCTTCCGGAGCCTGGAAGAGGCCGTGGCGATTCATAACGACGTGGAGTACGGGTTGGCTTTTTCGGCCATCACCGAGGATTACCGGACCGCACGCCTCCTCCAGGAGGCCTGCGAGTTCGGGGTCGGCTACTGGAACCTGCCCACCATCGGGGCCGAGGTGCATCTCCCCTTCGGCGGGGTGAAGAAGAGCGGGACCGGGATGCCCGCCTCTTGGCCTCTGCTGGATGTGGTGACGCACAAGGTGGCCTGGACCGTCAATCACGGCCGAGAGATCAAGATGGCGCAGGGGATGAGCGCCGAGGTGTAATCACATGAAGATGAGGGACTGGGTTAAGCTCGAACAACAGTATTTCATGGACACCGGCCATCGGCGTCTGGGGGTCACCGTGGTGCGGGGGGCGGGCGCGAAGGTCTGGGACGAGATGGGGAGGGAGTATCTCGACTTCATCGCCGGTTGGGCTGCGTGTAGCCTCGGCCACAGCCACCCGGTTATCCTCAAGGCGCTCACGGAACAGGGAGAACACCTGATCCTGGCGAGCAACGATGTCTACACCATCCCCCAGATTGAGTTGGCAGAGCTCCTCACCTCGGTGAGCGGTCTCGACAAGGTCTTCTTGTGTAACAGCGGGGCCGAGGCGAACGAGGGCGCAGTGAAGCTGGCCCGGAAGTACGGCAAGCGACATCTCGATGGGGCGTATGGGGTGATCTCGACGCTGCGCGCCTTCCACGGTCGGACGTTGGCCATGGTTGCGGCAACGGGAAAGCCGGAGTACCAAGCCTCCTTCACCCCTCTCCCCGAAGGATTCAGCCACGTGCCGTACGACGATGCCGAGGCGCTTCGAGCCGCCGTGAGCGACAAGACTTGCGCCGTCCTGCTCGAGCCGATTCAGGGGGAAGGCGGGGTCCATGTCCCGGGAGACCGCTATCTGAAGGATGTCCGACAGCTCTGCGACGAGCGGGGACTCCTCCTGATTCTTGACGAGGTCCAGACCGGGTGCGGCCGGACAGGGACCCTGTGGGGTCATGAACAGTCTGGGATCAAGCCGGACATCATGACGGTCGGCAAAGGCTTGGGGGGCGGCGTCCCCATCGCCGCGATCCTGGTCAGGGACCGGGCGGCCTGCTTCGGACCGGGAGATCACGGGTCCACCTTCGGGGGCAATGCCCTCTGCTGCGCTGTGGCTACCGCGGTCCTGCGACACATCCTCGAGGAGGATCTGTCCGGCAACGCCGCGGCCGTGGGGAGCTACTTCAGCGAGCGACTCCTTGCCCTGCAAGAGAAGTGGACGATCGCGAAGGCGGTTCGCGGCCGGGGCCTGCTCCTGGCAATGGAGTTCAGCGAACCGATAGCGCTGCAGGTGGTCAAGGCCTGCCGCGCACTGGGCCTCTTGATGAACCCCCTTCCACCCCACACGATCCGGTTCATGCCGCCCCTGATCATCGGACGCGAGGAAGTGGACCAGGCCGTTGCAATTCTGGACGCCGCCCTCGAACAGGTCGTGGGCCTCCCCTAGTGCCGTTCCA
>JAHFDE010000001.1:38018-42100 GCA_023249165.1 Candidatus Methylomirabilota bacterium
GCAATTGCCGAATGCCTGAAGGCACAAGGGGTCGAGGTTGCGTTTGGCATACGCGGCCTCCATATTACGTCGCTGGCCCACGCCATCAAGAGACGGGGCATTCGATTCACTGAGGTCCGTCATGAGCAATCCGCGGCCTTCATGGCCGATGCCTATGCACGGGTGACCGGGGGAGTCGGGGTGGTCATGGCGGCCACAGGTGCCGGCGCGGCGTGCACGATGGTCGGAATCCAGGAAGCGTACGCCAGCTCGTCCCCCGTCTTGCTGATCGCCAGCCAGATCGAGCGGAAGCATCTGCAGAAGGGCTGGGGGGATCTCCACGAGGTAAAGAACCAGCACGGTTTGATCACGAATGTGACCGAGGCCTGCCACGATATGGCCTTCGCGCGCGACATTCCTGCCACGATCCGGGAGATCTTCCACAAAATGGCCAGCGGAAGGCCGAGACCGTACGGCCTGGAGATTCCGGATGATATCCTGAGGGGCGAGATCGATTTTCAGTTGGCGTATCAGCCGGCAGCTGGCCAACCGCCGGTCCCTGATGCCGAGAAGCTGGGCGAAGCGGTCGATGCCATTGTGGCCGCCAAGCGACCGGTGATCTATGCCGGAGGTGGGGCGATCGCTTCCGGGACAAGCCAGGTCGTGGCGCAAATGGCCGAGCTGCTGAACGCCCCTGTCTTGACCAGCATCAAAGGAAAGGGAGTAATACCGGAGGTCCACGAGCTCTCTCTGGCAAACCTCGGGACAGAGGCTGCCATCCGCCCATTACTCGAGCAGGCGGACCTTGCGGTGGTCATCGGGACGAGGTTCAGCAATCGATCAACAGGCAAGTGGTCGTTACGATTGCCTCGCCGATGGGTCAGAATCGATATCGACGAGCAGCAGTTTTCGAAGACGCATCCGGCCCTGGCAGTGCGAAGCGTCGTTGAGGTGGTCGGGGATGCCAAGACAACGCTCGCGGCCATGCTGGAGCAGGTCAGAAAGCGCCCGGTCCGCCCGCAAGGGTTTGCGCGATCAGAGGTGACCAGGGTCAAGCAGCAGGCGCTGGAGGCGCTCCGAAGGGGCTTCCCGCGAGAAATGAAGCTGCTCGATGATCTGCGAGCAGTGCTGCCAGGCGACGCCATCGTTGCCAATGATTCCACGGTGGCGACCTATTGGACGCGGAGGTACTTCGAAGTTCGCGAGCCCAGGACCTTCCTCTGGCCTATGGGGAGTGGAACGATCGGTTTCGGTCTCCCTGCCGCGATCGGTGCGAAGATCGCGCAACCCGAGCGTCCGGTGGTTGCGCTGTGCGGCGATGGGGGGTTTCTCTTTTCTTGTCAGGAGTTGGCCACGGCGGCCAGGTATCATGTGGCGATCCCGGTCCTCCTCTTTAACGATAACGCCTTCGGGATCGTAGATTATGGGCAGCGAAAAGAAGGTCAGCTTGATGGGGATGAGAAGTTAGCCAACCCGGATTTCGTTCGCCTGGCGAAATCGTTTGGAGCCGAAGCAGAGAGGATCCATTCCCTCGATGAAATAGGCGGGGCCCTCGAACGAGCCTTCAGGCGAAATACCTTGACCGTGGTCGAGGTTCCATTGCCCTTACAGGTCCCACCAGACTTGGCTTAACCCTCAACCGCTCCCTGCAATCGAATCCGGCCGGCCACCCCAGAGATCGGCGGATTTACCAATCGCGGTTCGGAGTTGATTCTCGATGGTGGCGAAGCTACACTGCCGGTGCGGCGTAAGACATGGATCCGGCCGCCGCCCCTGTTCCCGGGAGGGCCCAACATCGGGGTCGAATTCGGCTACCAGGGCAGCATCGGCTTTTAGCCCCGGTGTGACACCTCAGCCGAAACTGTACCGGAATACCCTTCGCTACCCTTGATGCTTCTTGGGTGGCACGAAGTATGCTTGATCGCCTAGCGGGTGACCCGGTTCACCCGATCCTGACGGTGGAGATTTCGCATGGGTGAGAACGAAGTAGCCGTGCTGCGGCGGCGCCTCGCCGAGATGGCGCAGAATCTCTGGTGGACCTGGGAGCCAGAGGTGATCGAGATTTTCCGTGATATCGACCCGGATCTGTGGCGCCACTCCAGTCACAATCCCATCGTTTTTCTCGGGAACCTGAATGATGAAGAGCTCGCCGCTCGTGTCGAAGGCAAGGCCATTGAGAGCCGCATCAACTTCCAGTTTCGGCGCCTCGGGGAATACCTCAATCCCTCGCAGAGTTTCGGCCAGAAACATGCCGGCCCTTTGTGGCGGCAACCGGTGGCCTACTTCTGCGCGGAGTTCGGCCTGCACGAATCGCTTCCGGTCTATTGCGGCGGCTTGGGGATCCTGGCGGGGGACCACCTCAAGAGCGCCTCGGACCTGAACATTCCGATGGTAGGCGTTGGCCTCTTTTACAGCCACAGCTACTTCAGCCAGCGGATCGACCAGAATGGGTGGCAGCAGGAAAGCTACCCCAGCTCTCGCATCGAGACGATGCCCATCAGGCAGGTGCTGGACGGCAAGGGGCGCCCCGTGATCGTAACGGTGCGGACGGGCGACCACGACATCAAGCTGCAGATCTGGCAGCTCAACGTGGGCCGCGTGCGGTTGTTCCTGCTGGATTCGGATATCGAGGAGAATGGTCAAACCGATCGCGAGATGACCCGCGTCCTCTACGGCGGGGGCGAGGCCATGCGCATCCGCCAAGAGATCGTCTTGGGCATCGGAGGGTATCGCGCACTCCGGGCGATGGGGATCGAACCCGCGGTCCTGCATCTCAACGAGGGCCACTGCACCTTTGCCCCCCTCGAGGCGCTTCGGCAGCGGATGAAGGAGCAGGGCGAGGACTACGACACGGCACTCGAGAACGTCAAGCGGCGAACCGTCTTCACCACCCACACCCCCGTGGACGCCGGGCATGACCGATTCACCCCCGACCTGATCAAGGCGAACCTCGGCTGGCTTATCGTGGAGTTTGGCATAGACCTTGAGGAGTTTATGGCCCTGGGTCGGATCCGGCCCGATGATCATTCGGAGCCCCTTTGCATGACGGTGCTGGGGCTGAGGCTCTCGCGGCGGCGGAACGCGGTCAGCGCCCTGCACGCCGAGACTTCCCGTCGGATGTGGAAGGCCGTCTGGCCGGGCAGGGAGGAGAGCGAGGTGCCGATCGGGCACATCACGAACGGCGTCCATGTGAAATCGTGGCTGGCGCCCAGTATGTCTCGCCTCTACGTCAGGCACCTCGGCAAGGTGTGGGAAACCCGCATGAGCTTCTATGAGTTCTGGCAGGATATCGACAAGGTGAGCGATACTGAGCTCTGGGAGGAGCATCAGGTCTTGCGGCATGGCCTGATCCGATTCGTCCGCCGTCGGCTCGCCCTCCGCCTCGCCCGCCTGCACGGGACCGATCCCGCCCCGACCACCGTAGACGCCCTCGATGACGGGATCCTCACCATGGGCTTCAGCCGTCGGTTCGCCACCTACAAGCGGGCGACCTTGGTCCTGTCGGATCTGGGACACCTCGACGCTATCCTCAACCACCCGGAGCGACCTGCCCAGATCATCTTCGCGGGCAAGGCCCATCCACAGGACTATGAAGGCAAGCGACTCATACAGCAGATCTTCGAGGTGATGAGGGATCCGCGGTTCCGGCGGCGAATCGTCTTCGTCGAGGACTACGATATGTGGGTGGCGCGCCACTTGGTGCAGGGCGTGGACCTCTGGCTCAATACGCCCGAGCGCCCCAAGGAGGCGTGCGGCACCAGCGGGCAAAAGGTGCTGCTGAACGGCGGGCTGAACTATTCTATCCTTGACGGCTGGTGGGCGGAGGCTGCCGATGGCCTGAACGGCTTCACCATCGGCGGCGGCCGCGAGCACGCCGACCTTGCGGTTCAGCGGGTGCGGGATGCCGCGGCGCTTTACCGCGTGCTCGAGGAGCAGGTGGTCCCGGAGTTCTACGACCGCAACGAGCATGGCGTCCCCGTCCGGTGGGTGCGGCGGATGAAGCATGCGATCAAAACGCTGGGCTGGCGGTTCAACAGCGACCGCATGGTGAAGGACTACCTGCTCGAGACTTACCTGCCTGCGGCAGGCGGAAAGAGCTGCGC
>JAHFDE010000199.1 GCA_023249165.1 Candidatus Methylomirabilota bacterium
AGCCATCCATAGGGGAACGCCGCCTGGGGATATTTGTACAGGTACTTCATGTACGAGTGGGTCGGCGTCGAATCCAGGTAGAAGTAGTACTCCTTCACATCCTCGCCGTGATTCCCTTCATTGCCGGTGAGTCCGAAGACGCGCTCTTTCAGGATGGGATCGCGGCCATTCCACAGGGCAATGGCAAAGCAGATCATCTGATGTCGGTCGGAGATACCGGCGATCCCGTCCTCGTTCCAGCGGTACGCCCTTGAGCGTGCATGGTCATGGGGGAAGTAATCCCACGCCGTCCCGTGGGGGCTGTAATCTTCCCGCACCGTCCCCCAGGCGCGTTCGCTGAGATACGGCCCCCAACGCTTCCAGTGCGTCTTTCGCTCGTGCGCTTCCTGCAACCGTTGCTCTTCTCTTGTCATGGATCTTTCTCCCACGAACGTTTCCCTGGCCGGGTCGAGCATCCGTTCGATCTATCGAGTCTTGTCTCTGGTCTCTGCCAGGACGACCTCCACGAGACGCAGGGCCTCTCCGACGGACCAGGCCTGAAAGGGACATCCCCGCGGCGTGTGCGGTGGATCCGCGTCCGCGATCTCCGAGATGTGGCCGAGGCCGGCCTCGTCCAGATGCCGGAGCATCGGATCGAGAAACTTCACGCGGGCCTCTCGCTTGGCCTGGCGCGTTCCCCCCCGCACTCGCGCCCAGGCCTCGACAAAGGGTCCGATGAGCCACGGCCAGACAGTCCCCTGGTGATAGGAGCCGTCCCGCTGACGAACGCCCCCCTCGTAGTGGGGAGTATACCCCGGCTCCCCGGGCGCCAGCGAGCGCAGGCCGAGCGGAGTCCAGAGGCGCGCCTCGACGGCCTCAACGACGCGGCGGGCCCGATCGTTCTCGAGGAGGGAGATGGGGAGGCCACCCACGGCGAAGATCTGGTTCGGGCGGAAGGCGGGATCGGCCGTCCCGGACTTATGATCGGGGTCGATCACATCGTAGAGATACCCGCCGGCCTCGTTCCAGAAGCGGGCGAAGGCCTGGGAGCCGCGTGCGAAGAGCCTCTTCCACGACTCCGAGAATCGGCTCCCGACCCAGAGGGCGTTGAGCCAGAGGGCCTCGACCTCGACCGGCTTGCCGATCCGCGCTGTGACGACCCAGTCGCCCACCTTGGCATCCATCCAGGTGAGTTGCACGCCAGGCTCTCCAGCGGCCAGCAGACCGTCATCGTCGAGACGGATGCCGTAACGCGTCCCTCGGCTGTAGCCGGTCAGAATCGCTTGGGTAGCCTCCTGGAGGGTCTTCCGATCGCGGGCTGAGACCTTGCGCTCCTCTGCCTCCATCGTTCGGAGGAAATCGTGAACCGCAACGACGTACCAGAGCGAGGCATCGACCGAGTTGAACTCCGCCGCGTCCCCTCGATCGGGGAACCGATTGGGGAGCATCCCTTCGGAGACCGCCCCCGCCCATTCGAGAAGGATCTGCTGGGCCTCCGCGAGTCTTCCCGTGGAGAGACAGAGGCCGCGTAGCGCGATGAAGGTGTCGCGGCCCCAATCGGTGAACCACGGATACCCCGCCACGATCGTCTTCCCCGTCCCCCGGCGAACGAGATAGGCGTCCGCCGCTCGGTGAAGACGAGACGCGAAGCGCCGCCGACGCCGTTCGGCATCGCGGAGGCTTTTCGCACACGCCTCCGCTGAAGCCCCCTGCGGAAGGGTCGCGGACTCTTGCCCCTCTGCGGCCAGGATCAGGACGGCCTCGCCTCGGGAGAGGTCCCATCGAAAGATCCCCGGCGAGGCGAGGTCTTCGGTGAAATCGAGGCCCCGGGCCCGCTCCTCTTCGTAGAGGAAGTTTCGGTACCAATCGGGCTGATGCGCGTATTCTCCGTTTGAGAGCACGACGATCCCCGGAAGGTCCGGATAGGGACGCCAGACGAGCCGGCCGTCACGCGCCTTCGGCTCGAACCGGAAATGGGGATTCTGATGGTGGAGGGCGTGGTAGTCACGCCCGGAGAGAAAGGGCCGGACCGAGAGCCTGACGCCTCTCTGGCGCGACCGGAAACGCCAGGAGAGGACAATGACGGGGGCGCCGTTACGGACGAAGAGATCGTGTTCGATCTCTGTGCCGTCCTCGAGTCGAAAGCGCCAGCGCGGCCACGGTTCTGCCTCGAAGGCCTCGATCCGCCGGGCGCCGTCGGGGTGGGCCACATCCGGCGGGTATGCCTGGGAGGAGAGGGCGAAACTTCCCGCCGGCGTCTCGACCCAGGCGTCAAGACCATTGACGAGAAGGACGCGGCCGGTGGGCGGGGTCGTGGCGGTCAGGAGCAGGGCGTGGTACCGCCGTGTCCGGATGCCGGCGGCTGTGCCCGAGGCGAAACCGCCCAGGCCGTCCGCTTCGAGCCACTCCTTCTTGCTATCCCAGTTGAACGTCATAAAGGGTAACCCCCCTTCGTGTGAACCACGAACCGAAACGCGTCTATCGCGGATAGCTGACCTCTGCAGTCCTTGCCCCCACGAGCTGATCCGGGGTCCCCCTACTTGGGCCGCTTCACCATAACGGTGTGCAGGCCAGAGGCGCCGTCGGGCAACGGAGGGGCAACCTCGGCGGTCTGCACTTGCCCTTTCCCATCGGTGGCCCTCCCTTTCAACATGAAGCGGCCGTGCATCGTGGGCTCCTTCGGTAGCTCCCACTCGAACGCCCACAGGACCCACGTATAGGGCGACAGCGCCTTTTTGAGGATGGCCTTGTGCCAGATCCCGCCGCCGTCGGTGCTCACCTCCACCTGCTGGATCCCGCGATCCCCCGCGAAGGCGATGCCGGCGACCATCTGTTTGCCGTCCTTGATGGAGGAGCCGCCGGCGGGTACATCAATCCGGGACATGGTCTTCACCCGGGCCTCATCGGACCATCCCCGCGTCTCCCAATAGCCCTTGTAGTCCTGATCGACCAGCTCGATCCCCGTGATCCACTTCGGGTTCTTCATACCGTAGTGACCGGGGTTGATGAGCCGGACGGGGAATCCGTGGTCCGGTGGGAGAGTCACGCCATTCATCTCGTGGGCCAGGATAGTGTCGGGGTGGAGCGCCTTCGTAAGAGGGATGCCGGTGGAGTAGCCGTCGACACAGGTGAACACCACCTTTTTCGCCTTCGGCTTTACCCCCGCCCTGTCCAGGAGCACTTGGAGGCGCACCCCCTTCCACAGGGCGTTGCTG
>JAHFDE010000200.1 GCA_023249165.1 Candidatus Methylomirabilota bacterium
GCACCGGCAGGGGGCCACGGTCTACGAGGCGGTGACGTATCGGTATTCGCTCGAGCTCGAAGAGCGGGGAGCGGCGGTCCTGGCAGCGGTGGGTTTCAAATCGTTGCCCCCGGAGGAGCAGCGGATCCTGGAACTGATCCACGATCTCGGCCAGGGAAAGATTGACGTGATCACGTTCACCAGCCCGCCATCGGCGAGGAACCTCTTCCGGTTCGCGGAAGCGCACGGGCTGGATGACAGACTTAAGCGAGCCCTGAACGACAAAATCATCGTCGTCGCCGTCGGACCACCAACGCGGCGGGCCCTCGAAGAGCATGGCATCCAGGTCGATGTGATGCCTGAGGTCTATAAGCTCGGCCCGATGATGAGAGCTACCGTCGATTATCTGGTGCAAGACCGCCTTGACAGGCGCAAACGGGCGCTCGACACGATGCGACCTGAGTCCGTTACGGATCAAAGGGGATAGCCGAGAGGTATCACCTGCGCCGATCACAACAAAACCATTCTAGCGCGGATAGTATTCACGCGAAGAATGATATTGGGCCCAGGCTATGAAAGAGATCAATCCAAATTTGCGGACGCCTCCGGAGCATCTTTCTAAGAACGAACATGCGAAGCTGGCGTCAAACTGGATCCGCGGAAATCTCTCTGCGGATTTCCGGGATACCTCTGTAGCCGATCTTTCGTGGGAGTCTGAGCAGCTTGCCAAATCTCACGGGATTTACCTTGAATGGAACCGGGCCAAGACAGGCAAAGAAAAAGAATGGATGTACATGATTAGAATCACCATTCCTGGGGGAGGTCCCATCACCCGGGGACAATGGATGGTGTTGGACGAATTATCCGAACGTTTCACCGTCAACCCGGAAGGCAGTCCGTCACTGCGGGTCACCACCCGGCAAAACATCCAGTTCCATTGGGTGAAGAAAGAACATGTCATTGGGGTTGTGCGGGGGGTCGCCGAGTCCGGGTTTTACAGTCTGAATGGATGCGGAGACAATGTGAGAAATGTAATGGGATGCCCTGCTTCCCCCTTCTCGAAAATCTATGATGCGAATGCCTGGGCACAGAAGGCTGGGAGATATTTCAGGCTTCCCACGGCAGCGTTCATCGAAATTTTCGCCATAGACCCGAACTATTTACGAGATCCGGAGGAGCGGTTCCAGTATGGTCCCAACTTGTTGAACCGAAAATTCAAGATTGGCTTTTCGGCGATTCACCTCGATGAGGAAAAACACACATATGTTCCGGATAATTGTGTCGAGCTCCGCACAAATGATATCGGCATCGCTCCCATCGTCGAGGGCGACCGGGTGACGAAGTTCCAGATCTACATCGGTGGCAGTCAAGGGGAGCGCAACGGGAAACCCACCTTTTCAGCCTTAGGAGAACCCTTCGGCATTGCGAGAGAGAGCGAGCTCTTCAAAATCCTCGATGGGATCGTGCAGGTCCATCAGGAATGGGGTGACCGTCAAAACCGACACTGGGCGCGAATGAAATATGTCCTGTTGAAGCAGGGTATGAACTGGTTTCGAGAGCAGGTTCGTCGTGTGAGTGGCTATGATTTTGAAATGCCTAACCCGATTCATGATTATGGAAGCAGACATCTGCATCATGGGTGGATGGTGCAGCCTTCCGATGGGCGATTGTGCTACGGGGCCTTCATCGAAAACGGGCGGATCATCGACGGCCCGAATGGGCAACTGAAGGCCATGGTCCGCTGCGTCATGCAGAAATTTCCCGTTGAACTGATGACTACTCCCAACCAAGACATCCTCTTTACGAATCTTCCGCCTGAAGCCCGGTCAGAATTTGAGGCCTATCTAAAGAGGTTTCGGTACGGGATGCGCCACGGGCGGCCCTACTCTCGGCTTCGCCTGTTGTCCGGGGCCTGCGTCGGGCGGGATACCTGTCAACTGACCTATACCGATGCGGAGAAATTCGAGCCCTTCCTCATCGATGAACTCGAGCAAAAGTGGGGGGAGATGGCAGAGTCGATCGGCGTGACCGGATGCGAACGGCAATGTTTTCGCCCGGCCACGAAGACCATCGGATGGGTTGGAATGGGTTTAAACCGATACCAGCTCAAATTGGGCGGGACGGAGGATGGCAGACATCAAGGCGAGCCGTTGCGTGATCCAGAGACCGGTGAGATGTACCTGCGGAGTGTCCCCCGAGACGAGGTCGCCAAGGTGATCGATGCCCTGTTTGAGTTTTATGTCGCCAGCCGATTACCCGGGGAAGGGATGGGATACTTTCACGGGCGGGTCGGCCCCGCATCGATCATCCGGTACCTGCAATCCAATCCGACAACAGCCGAGTTGATGAAAACAACATATAAGAGCCCGCAGAGCCGAAAGGGGGATGTGCATGCAGACGACGAGTCGACTGGATAAAATAGAAGTGGACGCACTCGCGAGCCAGCTTGAAGGGAAAGACCCCGAATTGGTGGTCCGATGGGCCCTCGAACGGTTTCATCCTCGCATCGCGTTGGCGACCAGCCTGCAAGCAGAGGACATGGTCATCATGGACATGGCCTGGAAGATCAACCCCGCGGTCCGCGTGTTCACCCTCGACACGGGACGCCTCCACGAAGAGACGTACCAGGTCATGGAGCGCATTCGGGACCGGTACGGCGTCGCCGTCGAGAGCTACTTTCCCGACCGGGAGGCGGTCGAGACCCTGGAGCGAGAAAAAGGATTCTACTCCTTCCGACGGAGCGTGGAGGAGCGGAAGTTCTGCTGCGGGGTCCGCAAGGTGGAGCCGCTGGGACGGGCGCTCGGGACTCTCGAAGCGTGGATCACCGGCCTGCGCCGGGAGCAGGCGGTGACGCGCGTCGGGGTCCCAAAGGTCGAGCGCGATGAGTCTCATGGAGGCATCCTCAAGCTGAACCCGCTCGCCGACTGGACGCTGGCGCAGGTCTGGGATTACATCAGGGCCCACAGCGTCCCCTACAACGCCCTCCACGACCTGGGCTACCCCAGCATCGGATGCGCCCCGTGCACCCGCGCCATCAAGCCCGGGGAAGACATCCGGGCCGGGCGGTGGTGGTGGGAACAGCCGGAGCACAAGGAATGCGGCCTGCACATCTCGCCCGCTGAACCGGGACGTTTGGCTCCGTAAGGAGGCTGGCCATTCCATGAGCAGCATCGCGCCGCACGGAGGGAGATTGAT